>NZ_QHJN01000056.1:0-43123 GCF_003947565.1 Actinomadura sp. WAC 06369
TGAGCCAGGATCAAACTCTCCATTAAGGTCTTACCGACCCTTCGGGGGCGAACCCGAAGAACCAAACCTTGGAAACAATCCCGGCAATGCACCACTCGGGTGCTTGCCTCAAAGAAATCCCCAGCCTCACAACCCCTCGAAGAGGGGATGCAGGGCCTCGGGGGTGATCCGGCCTGCCGGCCGAATCGTTAAAGGCACTGGCTTTTAACACGCTGTTGAGTTCTCAAGAAACGGACACCCACCGCGCTCGGTCCCGCTCTCGCGGCCCTCGCTCCGGGGCAACCCTTCTACTGTATCCGATCCGCCCGGTTTGTCAACCTCTGGGTGGTTCGGCCCTCCTTGTCCCGTTTTGGGTGCGACGGATCGCACCCGCTTCGGTGTCTGGAGGTTCCCCCCGGGCCGGCCGCCGTCTCCGGCGTCCCGCTCCCCCGTGGGGCGTGTAGAACATTAGGACGCCCCGGCAGGACCGTCAAATCGGCGCTAGACCACGCCAAAGCCCAGCTCAGGCAAGGGTTTCGGGCCACTCGAGCGGGTTTCCGTGACCTCACCGTGACGTGTATTTCCCCAACTTTTGGGCAGGCATGACGAACGCCCGCCCGGAGCGGACTCCGGACGGGCGTTCGGCGGGCGTTCAGGCCCCGGTCACCTCGATGCCTCCGACGTTGCGCTTGCCCCGTCGCAGGACGAGGTAGCGCCCGTGCAGGAGGTCGGTGGAGGCGGGGACCGCGTCCTCCGATTCGACCTTCGCGTTGTTGAGGTACGCGCCGCCTTGGGCGACCGCGCGCCGCGCCTCCGACTTGCTCTTGCACAGACCGGACGCCACGAAGAGGTCCACGATCGGCGGGAGCTCTCCCTTGGCGACGTGCGCCGACGGCACCTCGGCGAGGGCTGCGCCGAGGGTGCGTTCGTCCAGTTCCTCAAGGGCCCCCTGCCCGAACAGGGCACGGGACGCCGCGACGACGCGGGCGGTCTCGTCCGCCCCGTGGACCAGCGTGGTCATCTCCTCGGCCAGCGCGCGCTGCGGCGCGCGGGCGGCGGGGCGCTCGGCGCCCTGCTTGACGAGGTCGTCGATCTCCTCGCGGGAGCGGAAGCTGAAGACCTTGAGGTACTTCTCGACGTCGCGGTCGTCCGCGTTGAACCAGAACTGGTAGAAGGCGTACGGCGAGGTCAGGTCCGGGTCGAGCCAGTAGGTCTCGCCGCCGGCCGTCTTGCCGAACTTGGAGCCGTCGGCCTTGGTGAGCAGCGGCGTGGTGAGGGCGTGCGCGGCCCCTCCCTCGACGCGGCGGATGAGGTCGACGCCGGCGGTGAGGTTGCCCCACTGGTCGCTGCCGCCCGTCTGCAGGCGGCAGCCGTACCGCCGGTACAGCTCCAGGTAGTCCATCGACTGGAGCAGGACGTAGCTGAACTCGGTGTAGCTCATGCCGGTGCTCTCGAGGCGGGTCTTGACCGTCTCGCGGGCGAGCATCCGGTTGACCGGGAAGTGCTTGCCGACGTCCCGCAGGAACTCGATGGCGGTCATGGGGCCGGTCCAGTCGAGGTTGCTGACCATCGTCGCGCCGGTGGGGCCCTCGTCGAAGTCGAGGAAGCGGGACACCTGGCCGCGGATGCGCTCGACCCAGCCGGCGACGGTCTCCTGCGAGTTGAGGACGCGCTCGGCGCTCTTGCCGCTGGGGTCGCCGATCAGTCCGGTGGCGCCGCCGACGAGGCCGATGGGCCGGTGGCCCGCCTGCTGGAAGCGGCGCAGCGTGAGGATCTGGATCAGGTTGCCCAGGTGCAGGGACGGCGCGGTCGGGTCGAACCCGCAATAGAGCGTGACCGGCCCCGCGGCGAGCAGCGCCCGCAGATCGTCCTGATCGGTGGACTGCGCGATCAGATCGCGCCACGCGAGGTCGTCCAGGATGTCGGTCACGTTCTTCCTCGTCTCCTGTCTGTCTTCCCTGGCAGTTTGCCCTGGCGGAGGCATGTGACGCCAACGATATTCAACGGCCGCCGACGAAGCCGCGGGCGGGGACGAACACGCGGTGCCCTGAGGCGAAGGTCACCTGGACGCCCGTCTCGTCCCAGCGGGCGGACTCGATCTCCGGACGTCCGCCGAAGTCGACGCGGACGTAGTGGCCGTAGGAGAGGCCCGGGTCCCGGCCGGTGTAGAGCTCGTACGCCTTGTGGCGGCCGAAGAGCGGGCTGCTCCTCTCGATGACCGCGGCGTAGTGCACGGACCCGTCCTCGTACCGGACGGACGACGGCTGCCGTACGGCCTCGCCGATCTCGGAGGTGCGGTGGAACGGGCCGTCGACGAGGACGACGGCGAGCAGCACGGCGAACGCGAGCCATCCGAGCACGGCGGCGCGGAGGAGGACGGCGGAGGACGTCCCGTCGGGGCCGCACACGAGGTTCATGCAGAAGTGCATGCCGTAGGTGAAGTAGACGTAGGCGTGGCCGGGCGGGCCGAACATGACCTCGTTGCGGGCCGTCCGTCCGCGGTAGGCGTGCGACGCGGGATCGAGGGGGCCCGCGTACGCCTCGACCTCGGTCAGTCGCACGGCGACGTCGCCGTCGGGGGTGCGGTGCCGCAGGACGTGTCCGAGGAGTGCGGGCGCGATCTCGTCGACCGGGCCGTCGAAGAAGTCGCGTGGCAGGAGCGCCGCGTCCATCGCCTCACCGTGCTCGTAGGGGATCCGACGGTTCGCCAGCCTAGGGCGCTTCGGGACCGTTCGGACCGTCCTCGGGGGGTTCGGTCCGAACGGTCCCTGGTGCTCGTGCCGTCAGGCGTCGGCGCCGGTGGCCCAGGCGGCGTGCTCGTTGACCTGGGCGCGCAGGGCGGTGATCTGCTCGCGGACGCGGTCGGGGGCGGTGCCGCCGTGGGCCTTGCGGGACGCGAGGGCGCCGGGGACGTTGAGGACCTCGCGGACGTCGGGCGTCAGGTGCGGCGACACCTTGATCAGCTCGTCGTCGGTGAGGTCGTCGAAGTCCTTGTCGTTGACCTGGCACCACACGACGAGGTGGCCGACGACCTCGTGGGCGTCGCGGAAGGCGACGCCGCGCCGGACGAGCAGTTCGGCGAGGTCGGTGGCGAGGGCGAAGCCGTCGGCGGCGGTGGCCTCGAGGCGCTCGGTGTTGACGCGCATGGTGGCGATGAGGCCGGACATGGCGGGCAGGACGAGCAGGAGCGTCTCGACGGCGTCGAAGGCGCCTTCCTTGTCCTCCTGCAGGTCGCGGTTGTAGGTGAGCGGCAGGCCCTTGAGGGTCGTCAGGAGGCCGACGAGGTGGCCGATGAGGCGGCCGGCCTTGCCACGGGCGAGTTCGGCGACGTCGGGGTTCTTCTTCTGCGGCATGATCGACGACCCGGTGGCGTAGGTGTCGTCCATCTCGATCCAGCGGAACTCCTGCGACGCCCAGAGGCAGACCTCCTCGCCGAGGCGGGAGAGGTGGACGCCGACGAGCGCGGCGGCGAAGAGGAATTCGGCGACGAAGTCGCGGTCGGCGACGGCGTCCATGGAGTTGGGCGCGGCGGCGTCGAACCCGAGTTCGGCGGCGGTGGCCTGCGGGTCGAGCGGCAGGGAGGACCCGGCGAGGGCGCCGGAGCCGAGCGGGGACACCGCGGTGCGGCGGTCCCAGTCGCGGAGCCGGTCGATGTCGCGGGTGAGCGGCTGGACGTGCGCGAGCAGCTGGTGCGAGAACAGGACGGGCTGCGCGTGCTGCAGGTGCGTCATGCCGGGGGCGGCGACGCCGAGGTTGTGCTCGGCCTGGGCGATCAGCGCGGTCTCCAGCTCGACGAGCCGGGAGACGATCTGGCGGGCGTGGTCGCGCAGGTAGAGGCGCAGGTCGGTGGCGACCTGGTCGTTGCGGCTGCGGCCGGCGCGGAGCTTGCCGCCGAGGGCGCCGAGCCGTTCCAGCAGGCCGCGCTCGAGGGCGGTGTGG
Organism: Actinomadura sp. WAC 06369; assembly: GCF_003947565.1. Taxonomy (NCBI): domain Bacteria; kingdom Bacillati; phylum Actinomycetota; class Actinomycetes; order Streptosporangiales; family Thermomonosporaceae; genus Actinomadura; species Actinomadura sp. WAC 06369. The sequence goes on from NZ_QHJN01000056.1 coordinate 3,919, forward strand.
ACGTCCTCGTCGGCGACGGCGGGACGGAACTCGCCGGTGCGGCACGCCTCCTCGAGGTCGTCCAGGGCACCGATCATGCGCTCGAGCTCGTCGTCGGTGAGCAGTCCCGCCCGGTTGAGGACGCGGGCGTGTGCGCGCGAGCCCATGAGGTCGTAGGGGGCGAGCCGCCAGTCGAACTGGACGCTCACCGAGAGCCGGGCGAGCGCGTCCGACGGGCCGCCCTCGAACCGGCCGCCCCACAGCCGCGTCGGTGCCTTGGTCACGGAATTTCCTCTTCTTCCCACCATGTCGATTCGTTCGTCGGCCGTTCCGCGCGCCGTGCCGGCGTGCGCCGTTGGCGCGCGCGGGCACCGCGGTGGACGGCGTCCCCACAGCGTACGGGCTGCGGGGCCGCCGGGCGGGACGGCCCGTTCGGTGCGGGGGCGTCGGCCCCTAGCTTCGTCGTTCCCGGCCTTCGGTCAGCTTGAGGAGCGACTGGGCGACGTCGTCGCCGCCGTTGGGGTCGCGGGCGATGACGAGGATGGAGTCGTCGCCCGCGACGGTGCCGAGGATCGTGGACCACTCGGCGTGGTCGATGGCCGAGGCGAGGTACTGGGCGGCGCCGGGCGGGGTCCGCACGATGACGAGGTTGGCGGACGCCTCGGCGGACACGAGCAGTTCGGCGGCGAGCCGGGTGAGCCGTCCGGTGAAGGTCTCGGCGGAGCCGGTGCGGGCCCGCGGGATCCGCTGGCCGCCCTCGCCGGGGACGGCGTAGATGAGGCTGCCGTCGTCGCCGCGGAGCCGGACGGCGCCGATCTCGACGAGGTCGCGCGAGAGGGTGGCCTGGGTGACCTCGACGCCCTCGTCGCCGAGCAGTTTCGCCAGCTCGCCCTGGGAGTGGACGGGGTGGCGGGTGAGCAGCTCGATCACCCGGGCGTGCCGCGCGGCCTTGGTCATCGGCGTGTTCACCCGGATCGCTCCAGCAGCCAGACGAGCAGCGCCTTCTGGGCGTGCAGGCGGTTCTCGGCCTCGTCCCAGACGCGGCTGCGCGGGCCGTCGAGGACCGACGCGGCGATCTCCTTGCCGCGGTAGGCGGGCAGGCAGTGCAGGACGATCGCGTCGCCGGCGGCGCGGGCGAGGAGGTCCTCGGTGACGGCGTAGGGCTCGTAGAGCGCGGTGTCCTTGCCGTCTTGGCCCATGGAGACCCAGGTGTCGGTGGCGAGGACGTCGGCGCCGTCGGCGGCCGCGGCGGGGTCGTCGGTGACGGTGACGGAGCCGCCGGTGTCGGCGGCGATCTCGGTGGCGCGCTTGACGACGGCGGGGTCGGGCGGCAGGGACGCGGGGGCGCCGACGCGGACGTGCATGCCGGCGGTGGCGCAGCCGAGGAGGTAGGAGTGCGCCATGTTGTTGGCGCCGTCGCCGAAGTAGGCGAGGACGGTGCCGGCGAGGTCGCCGCGGTGCTCCCGGACGGTCTGCAGGTCGGCGAGGATCTGGCAGGGGTGGTACTCGTCGGTGAGGGCGTTGACGACCGGGACGGTGGTGCCCGCGGCCATCTCCTCGATGCGCTCCTGCCCGGCGGTGCGCCACACGATGGCGCTGACCTGCCGTTCGAGGACGCGGGCGGTGTCGGCGATGGTCTCGCCGCGGCCGAGCTGGCTGGTGCCGGCGTCCATGACGAGCGGGTTGCCGCCGAGTTCGGCGATGCCGGCGGTGAACGAGAGCCGGGTGCGGGTGGACGGCTTGTCGAACAGCACGGCGACGGACCGGGGGCCCTCGAGGGGCCGGTACCCGAACCGGTCCGCCTTGACGCGGGCGGCCAGTTCGAGGACCTCGGCCTGTTCGGCCGGGGTGAGGTCGTCGTCGCGCAGGAAGTGCCTGGTCATCGCTCAATTCTCCTTCACGGCGGAGTCGCCGGCGGCGTCGGCGGCGGATTGGGCGGCGTCGAGGATCGCGGGCAGCGCGGCGGTGAACGCGCGGGCCTGCTCGGCGGTGAGGATCAGCGGCGGGGCGAGCCGCAGCGCGTCCGGCTGCAGCGCGTTGATCAGGAACCCGGCGTCGCGGGCGGCGGCCTCGACGGCCGGGGCGTGCGGGCCGGTGAGGGTGATCGCGCGCCACAGCCCGCGGCCCCGGACGCCCGCGAGCAGCGGGTGGTCGACGGCGTCGATGCCCGCGGCGAGCGCGTCGCCGACGGCGGCGGCGTTGCCGAGCAGCCCGTCGCGGTCGATGGTGTCGAGGACGGCGAGCGCGGCGGCGGCGCCGATCGGGTTGCCGCCGAAGGTGCTGCCGTGGTCGCCCTTGGCGAACAGGTCGCCGTGCGGGCCGAACGCGACGCAGGCGCCGATGGGCAGGCCGCCGCCGAGGCCCTTCGCGAGGGTGATGACGTCGGGCCGGGCGTTCTCGTGCTGGAAGGCGAACCAGGTGCCGGTCCGGCCGATCGCGGACTGGATCTCGTCGGCGACGAGCAGCGCGCCCGCGGCGTCGCAGATCTCGCGGGCCGCGGCGAAGTAGCCGTCCGGCGGGGGGACGACCCCGGCCTCGCCCTGGGCGGGTTCGAGGAACACCGCGGCGCAGTCGCCGTCGACGGCGGCCTTGAGGGCGTCGGCGTCCCCGTAGGGGACGAACCGGACGTCGCGGCCGAACGGTCCGAACGGCTCGCGGATCGCGGTCTTGCCGGTGAGGGAGAGCGCGCCCAGCGTCCGGCCGTGGAAGCCGTTCTCGGCCGCGACGAAGTAGGAGCGGCCGTTCTCCTTGCCGTACTTGATCGCGAGCTTGAGGGCGCACTCGTTGGCCTCGGTGCCGCTGTTGGCGAGGAAGACGCGGCCGGCCGGGCCGCCGTCGCCGCCCAGCAGGCCGCGCAGCCGCTCGGCGAGCAGCACCTCGGGCTCGTGCAGGAACAGGTTCGAGGTGTGCGCGATCGTGGCGGCCTGCGCGGTGACGGCCTCGACGAGCGCGGGGTGCGCGTGGCCGAGGGAGCTGACGGCGATGCCGGCGATGAGGTCGAGGTAGGCGCGCCCGTCGGCGTCCCAGACGGTGCAGCCCTCGCCGCGCGCGAGCGCGACCGGCGGGACGCCGTAGTTCGGCATGAACGCGGCCTCGAACCGCTTCCTCAGGTCGTCGCTGCCGGTCAGGCCGTCGTCGCCGGCAAGGTCGTCGCCGCTCACGCGTTCCCCTCCGTCGTCCGCTGCGCGCCCGCGGGGCTGGGCAGCACCATCGTCCCGATCCCTTCGTCGGTGAAGATCTCCAGCAGGAGCGAGTGCGACACCCGCCCGTCCAGCACGTGGGCCTGGGGGACGCCGCCGCGCACGGCGGTCAGGCACGCCTCCATCTTCGGCACCATGCCCGCCGACAGGCCGGGCAGCAGTTCGGCGAGCTCGTCGGTGGTGAGCCGGTCGATGACGTCGTCGCTGTCGGGCCAGTCCGCGTAGAGGCCCTCGACGTCGGTGAGGACGACGAGTTTGGCGGCGTCGAGCGCGACGGCGATCGCGGCGGCGGCGGTGTCGGCGTTGACGTTGTAGACCTCGCCGTCGTCGCCGCGCGCGATGCTGGAGATGACCGGGACGCGCCCGTCGTCGAGCATCGCGCGGACGGCTCCGACCTGCACCTCGACGATCTCGCCGACCTGGCCGATGTCGACGGGTTCGCCGTCGACGACGGCGCGCTTGCGCTCGGCGGTGAGCAGGTTGGCGTCCTCGCCGGACATGCCGAGCGCGAACGGGCCGTGCCGGTTGATCAGCCCGACGACGTCCCGCTGCACCTGGCCGGTGAGGACCATCCGGACGACCTCCATGGCCTCCGGGGTGGTGACGCGCAGGCCGGCGGTGAAGGACGACTCGATGCCGTTGCGGTCGAGGGCGGCGTTGATCTGCGGGCCGCCGCCGTGCACGATCACGGGCTTGAGGCCCGCGTAGCGCAGGAACACGATGTCCTCGGCGAAGGAGTGCCGCAGCGCCTCGTCGGTCATGGCGTGCCCGCCGTACTTGATCACGACGGTGCGTCCGTGGAACCGCTCGAGCCACGGCAGCGCCTTGATGAGCGTCTCGGCCTTCGCCATGACGCCGGCCCGGTTCTGGCGCATCTCGGCGCCCGAGGTGACGCCGCTCATGTCGAGTACGCCGAGTTCTCGTGGACGTAGTCGGCCGTGAGGTCGGTCGTCCAGACGGTGGCGCTGTGCGGGCCCGCGGCGAGGTCGACGGTGATCGTCACGTCCCGGGGGCGCAGGTCGACCTTGTCGCGGTCGTCGCCGAAGGAGCCGCCCCGGCACACCCACACGCCGTTGATCGCGACGTTGAGCTGGTCGGGTTCGAAGGCGGCGTCGGTGGTGCCGACGGCCGACAGGACCCGGCCCCAGTTGGGGTCCTCGCCGTGGATGGCGCACTTGAGCAGGTTGTTGCGGGCGATGGAGCGGCCGACGACGACCGCGTCGTCCTCGGTCGCGGCGCCGACGACCTCGATCGCGATGGCCTTGGAGGCGCCTTCGGCGTCCACGAGGAGCTGGCGGGTGAGGTCGGCGCAGACCTCGGTGAGCAGCGCGGTGAACTCGTCCTCGGCGGGGACGGTGCCGGCCGCGCCGGACGCCAGCAGCAGGACGGTGTCGTTGGTGGACATGCAGCCGTCGGCGTCGAGCCGGTCGAGGGTGGCGCCGGTGGCGGCGCGCAGCGCCCGGTCGAGGGTCTCGGCGGGCAGGTCGGCGTCGGTGGTGATCACGCAGAGCATGGTGGCGAGGGACGGGGCGAGCATGCCGGCGCCCTTGGCCATCGCGCCGATCATGTAGCCGCCGGCGCCCTGCCGGAAGGAGATCTTGGCGACGGTGTCGGTGGTGCGGATCGCGTCGGCCGCGGCGAGGCCGCCGTCGCCGCGGGACAGTTCGGCGGCGGCGGTGTCCACGCCGGGCAGCAGCGCGTCCATGGGGAGCCGCTCGCCGATGAGGCCGGTGGAGCAGACCGCGACCTCGCCGGCGGAGTCGCCGAGGGCCGCGGCGACCCGCTCGGCGGTGGCGTGGGTGTCCTGGAACCCGGCGGGGCCGGTGCAGGCGTTGGCGCCGCCGGAGTTCAGCACGACCGCGTGGACGCGGCCGCCTTTGAGGACCTGCTCGGACCACAGCACCGGCGCGGCCTTCACCCGGTTGCGGGTGAAGACGCCGGCGGCGGCGCGGGACGGCCCGTCGTTGACGACCAGGGCGAGGTCGCGGGTGCCGCTGTCCTTGAGTCCGGCGACGACGCCGGCGGCGCGGAAACCCTGGGGTGCGGTGACGCTCACGGGGACACTCCGATCGTGGTCAGCCCGAGTTCTTCCGGGAGGCCGAGGGCGAGGTTGGCGCTCTGCACGGCGCCTCCCGCGGTGCCCTTGGTGAGGTTGTCGATGGCGGCGACGGCGACGATGCGGCCCGCGTCCTCGTCGAGGGCGACCTGGACGAGCGCGGTGTTCGCGCCGAGGGTCATGGAGGTGGCGGGCCAGCGCCCCTCGGGGAGGAGCCCGGCGAACGGCTCCTCGGCGTAGGCGGTCGCGTAGGCGTCCCGCAGCGCCTCGGCGGTGAGGCCGGGACGGGCCTTGGCGGTGCAGGTGGCGAGGATGCCGCGGCTCATCGGCGCGAGCGTCGGCGTGAACGACACGGTCACGCGCTCGCCGGCGGCCGCGCTGAGGTTCTGCACGATCTCGGGGGTGTGGCGGTGGGTGCCGCCGACCCCGTAGGGGCTCATCGACCCCATGACCTCGCTGCCCAGCAGGTGCGGTTTGAGGGACCGTCCCGCGCCGGACGTGCCGGACGCCGCGACCACGACGACGTCGGGTTCGGCGATGCCGGCGGTGAAGGCCGGGAGCAGCGCGAGGGTGACGGCGGTCGGGTAGCAGCCGGGGACGGCGATGCGCCGGGCGGCGCGCAGCGCGTCGCGGGCGCCGGGGAGTTCGGGGAGGCCGTAGGGCCAGGTGCCGGAGTGCGGCGTCCCGTAGAACCGCTCCCAGGCGGCGGGGTCGGCGAGGCGGAAGTCGGCGCCGCAGTCGACGACGAGGACGTCGTCGCCGAGGCGTTCGGCGAGTTCGGCGGACTGCCCGTGCGGCAGCGCGAGGAAGACGACGTCGTGCCCGGCGAGGACGTCGGGTGTGGTCTCGGCCAGGACGCGCCCGGCCAGGGATCGCAGGTGGGGCTGGTGCGCGCCCAGTTCGGTGCCCGCGTTGGAGCCCGCCGTGAGTGCGCCGATCTCGAATTCGGCGTGTCCGTCGAGGATGCGCAGCAGCTCGCCGCCAGCGTAACCGCTGGCGCCGGCGACCGCCGTCCGGATTCCCATGTTCCACTCTGCCCTTCGGAAGCGACAAGCAAGAGTATGCATGGCAATGGATGATTATTCAAAGTCGGACCGCGGTGCGGTGCGGCGATGAGACCGACGCCACAGTGAAGTAGTTAGCCCTCTAATCATTTGACAACTGAATTTCAGCAGCCTCACAATCGAGCGCATGGACAGGGAGACTCTCGGCTTCGGCGACCTCGCCGACCTCGGCCCGCCCGAGGAGTGGCCCGTCGGCCGGCTGTTCGCCGCCGCCTCGAAACTGGCCGGCCCGGTCATGTGGCGGCTCGTCGAGAAGCACGGCGTCAGCCCCGCCGGGTTCTTCATGCTCCGGATCCTGGTGGGCGAGGACGGCCTGCGCCCCGGGGAGGTCGCCCGGCGGCTCATGCAGTCGGCCGCCACCGCCACGTCGGTCGCCGACACCCTGGAGCGCAACGGGCTGCTGGAGCGCCGCCGCGACGAACGCGACCGCCGCGCCGTCCGGCTGCACGTCACCGAGGCCGGCCGCGCGCTCGTCGCCGAGACCGGCCACGCCATGTCGCGGGACCTGTGGGCGCTGTACGACGTCCCCGACGACGCCGACGAGCCCGCCGTGCGGCGCTACCTGCTCACCCTGCTCGAACGCTTCACCGACTTCTCCGAAGGAGACCGCTGTTGACCGCGCCATCCGACAACGAACGGTCCTCCGGCGGCGAACCGCCGCCGGGCGGCGGCGCGGCCGTCCGCGCCGTCGACCTGCGCAAGACCTACCCCGCCTCCGGGCCGCGGCCCGAGGTGCCCGCCGTCCGCGGCATCGACCTGGACGTCCCGCGCGGCGAGTTCTTCGGCCTGCTCGGGCCGAACGGCGCGGGCAAGTCCACGACCATCGGCATGCTCACCACGCTCGTCGTCCCGACCGGCGGCAGCGCGTCGGTGTGCGGCATGGACGTCGTGAAGGACGCCGTCGAGATCAAGCGGCGCATCGGCGTGGTGTCGCAGAACAACACCCTCGACAGCGACCTGACCGCCGCCGAGAACCTCGAATTCCGCGGCCGGTTCTTCGGGCTGAGCGCCAAGGACGCCCGCCGCCGCGCGGACGAGCTGATCGAGCTGTTCGGGCTCGGCGAGCACCGCAAGGGCAACCCGTTCGAGATGTCGGGCGGGCAGGCCAAGCGCGTGATGATCTGCCGCGCGCTGATGCACGGGCCCGAGGTGCTGTTCCTGGACGAGCCGACCGCCGGGCTCGACCCGCAGACCCGCACGAACCTGTGGGACGTGCTGCGCGGCCTGCAGCAGGGCGGGCAGACGATCGTCCTCACCACCCACTACATGGAGGAGGCCGAGGCGCTCTGCGACCGGGTCGCGGTCGTCGACCACGGCAAGGTCCTCGCGAGCGGCACGGTCGACGAGCTCAAGGGCAGCGCGGGCGCCGACACGGTCATCACCGTCGCCTACGACGACGCGGCCCCCCGCGACATCGAGGCGCTGGGCGACCGCGACGGGATCACCAAGGTCGAGGTCAACGGCGGGCAGGTGCGGGTGTTCGCCGCCGAACCGGACGGCGTCCTCGGCGAGCTCGTCGCGCTCGGCGCGAAGGCCGGCGTCGGCGTCACCGACGCCAGCCAGCTGCGCCCCAGCCTGGAGACCGTCTTCCTCACCCTGACCGGAAGGGAGTACAGGGAATGAGCAGCGCCCCGGTGCTGACGCCGCCGCCCCCGGCGCGGGCGACGGTCCCGCGCACGTTCGCCGCGATGATGGCGCGCGAGGTGCGGGTGATGCGCAAGAACCTGCTGTCGACGTTCATCCGGGTGCTGATGCAGCCCGTCATGTTCGTCTTCGTGTTCGCCTACGTGCTGCCGAAGCTCGGCGGCGGCGCCATGGCCGGCGCGGGGGACGCCACGTTCTCCACCATCCTGGTGCCGGGCCTGGTCGGCTCGTCCATCATCATGCAGGCGATGATGGCGGTGACCTTCCCGCTGATGATGGAGCTGAACTGGCAGAAGTCGATCACCGACCGGGCGCTGGCGCCGGTCACGATCCCGCTGCTGGCGATCCAGAAGATCCTCGCGGCGGCGCTGCAGGGGCTCATCGGCGGGCTGCTGGTGTTCCCCGCGGTGCTGTTCATCCACGCCGAGGGCGAGGCGCCGCAGGTGAACGTGGACAACTGGCCCGTCCTGGCCCTGGTCATGGTCGCCGGGTCGCTGCTGGCCGCGTCCGGCGGGCTGCTGCTCGGCACGCTCATGAACCCGCAGAAGGTCCAGATGATGTTCTCGCTGATCCTGCTGCCGATGACCATGCTCGGCTGCGTCTACTACCCGTGGTCGGCGCTGGAGAGCATCCCCTGGCTGCAGTACCTCAGCCTGCTCAACCCGCTCGTGTACGTCAGCGAGGGCCTGCGCAGCACGCTGACGCCCGACATCCCGCACATGCCCGCGTGGGCGTTCCTGCTCGCGATCGTCGGCGGGACGGTCGTCCTGACGTGGGCCGCGACCCGCACGTTCACCAAGCGCGTGCTGACGTAGCGCTTGCCGACGTGGCCCGTGCCGAGGTGGCGCGTGCCGACGCAGGCGCCGGAGCGCAGACGGGGCCCGGGGGTTTTGCCATCCCCCGGGCCCCTGTGGTTACCGCCCAATTCGCACGCCGGTCTGTGAAAGGACGCGGATCAGTCTCATCAGACCCTTGCGCGTTACCTTTACGCCATCGCCCCACGAGCGGAGCGAGCCGGAATCGAACCGGCATCTCAAGGGACTCGTCCACGTCCGCGCGACCCGGCGATCGGCGGTGAATGCTGAGTCTGGAGCGAGAGTCTGAGTTTGACGGGCGGCTGCCTCTACCGGTTGGGCCACCCCGGCGCGAGTGCCGGGGGCGGGACTCGAACCCGCATTTCGCTCGCCGTGTCAGCTTCGGCTTCAGCTTCAGCTTGCGCTCCTCGCGCACCTCCCGCGCGTCGGCGGGAGGATCCTTTTCAGTTGTCGGTCGGCTTCGGCGCGGTCAGCCGAAGAGGTAGCCGAACACCGCCTCGCCGACCCGCCGGTCCGTCACCTCGGTGCCGTTCGCCTCCTCGCGCGCGAACTTGACGGCGTCCTGCAGCCGCTCGATCCGGCCGAGCAGCTCGTTGACCCGCTTGGCCGGGAGCGCCCCGGAGAACTTCACCGTCGTCCAGTGGCCGATCGTGACGTCCTCGTAGTACACCTCGACCTGCGCCGGGTGCTTGTCGGTCGCCTCCGCCTTGACGTGGTTGCGCGGGACCTTCTTGGTCTTCACGGTGCGGACCGGCTCGGTCCGCCACACGTCGGTGGACGGGTCGGACACCCACGTCTCGGCGGCGTCCAGCACCGGCAGCCTCCGGACGAAGCCGTGCAGCTCCTTCAGCTGCTTCTCCAGGAAGAGCAGGTAGGACACCGGCACGTCCCGCAGGATCGTCGTGCCGTCCACGGTCACGTCGGCGCGGGCGTCGCAGTTCGCCCAGTCCTTGGTGGCGGTGACGTCGAACAGGCGCGTCAGCGACCCGGTCACGTCGCGCAGGACGTCGTCGACCTTGACCTGCACCCGGGTGGACTCCGCGGGGAACTGCTCCCCCTCCTCGTCCTTGGGCTGGTAGGTCCGCGAGATGCCGGACAGCAGCGGGGCCTTCTGGACCGCCTGCTGCGCGGCCGCCAGATCCTGGACGGACTTGCTCTTCACGCCCTTCTCGACCGCGATGATCTGGTTCAGCTTCGTCGGCATCTCGTTCGCTCCCCCTTTTTCGGACAGAAGGACCGTAGCAGCAGCTTGATCGTGTCATCACCGTATTTTTCGGATCACTCCGGTTCCACCTCCGTCAGGCCGGTCGCGCGGTCCATCCGCAGCCAGCGGGTGAGGCCCAGCGTGCGCAGGAACGGCAGGTCGTGGCTGACCACGACGAGCGCGCCCCGGTACGCGGCGAGCGCCTGGGCGAGCTGGCGGGCGCTGGCCATGTCGAGGTTGTTCGTCGGCTCGTCCAGCAGCAGGAGCCGCGGGGCGGGCTCGGCGAGCAGCAGCGACGCCAGCACCGCGCGGAAGCGCTCGCCGCCCGACAGCGTCCCCGCGGGCCGCTCGGCCCGCGCGCCGCGGAACAGGAACCGCGCCAGCCCCGAGCGGATCTCCGTGACGGACGCCGACGGGGCGTGCGCCCGGACGTTGTCGACCACGCTGAGGGCGTCGTCCAAGACATCCAGGCGCTGCGGCAGGTACCGCACGCCATCGACGCCGATCTTGACGGTCGTCCCGTCCGGGGCCGACTCGCCGACCAGCGCGCGCAGCAGGGTCGTCTTGCCGGAGCCGTTCGGGCCGACGAGGCCGATCCGTTCCGGGCCCCGGACGATCAGCTCGGTGAGCGTCGCGGGCTCCGGCTCGGGCGCGGACAGCCCGGTGACGGTCACGACGGTGCGCCCCGCCGGGACGCGCGTCGCGGGCAGCTCGACGCGGATCTCGTCGTCCTCGCGGACGGCGCTCTCCGCCTCGTCCAGCCGGGTTCTGGCGTCGGCGAGCCGCTCCTCGTGCATGATGCGGTGCTTGCCGGCCGCGACCTGCGCCTGCCGCTTGCGCTCCCCCATCACGATCTTCGGTTCGCGCTTGTTCTCGTACATCTTGTCGCCGTACCGCTTGCGCCGGGCGAGCTTGACATGGGCCTCCTCCAGCTCGCGCTTCTGCCGGCGCAGGTCGGTCTCGGCGGCGCGGACTGCGCGTTCGGCCGCCTCCTTCTCGACGGCGAGCAGCTCCTCGTAGGCGGACAGGTTGCCGCCGAACGAGCGGACGCCGCCGTCGCGCAGGTCGGCGATGTCGTCGACCAGGTCCAGCAGCTCCCGGTCGTGGCTGACGACGACCAGCACGCCCTTCCAGGCCGCGACCGCGTCGTAGAGGCGGCGGCGCGCGTCCAGGTCGAGGTTGTTGGTCGGCTCGTCCAGCAGCAGGACGTCGGGACGGGCGAGCAGCAGCGCGGCGAGCCCGACCATCATGGCCTCGCCGCCCGACAGCGTCGGGACGGGCCGGTCGAGGCCGAGGTCCTCGAGGCCGAGCCGGTCCAGCTCGGCGCGGGCCCGCTCCTCGACGTCCCAGCCGTCGTCGCCGACGGCCGCGAAGTTCGCCTCGGTGGCCTCGCCCCGCTCGATGGCGTGCAGCGCGGCGCGCGTCCCGCTGATGCCGAGCAGATCGGAGACCGTGGCGGAGCCGTCGAGGACGAGGGTCTGCGGCAGGTAGCCGACCTCCCCCTCGACGGTGACGCTGCCCGAGCCCGGCCGCAGTTCCCCGGCGACGAGCTTCAGCAGGGTGGACTTCCCCGCCCCGTTGACGCCGATCAGGCCGGTGCGCCCGGCGCCGAACGCGGCGTCGAGGCCGTCCAGGACGGTCGTCCCGTCGGGCCAGGCGAAAGACAGGTCGGTGCAGACGATGGCGTGAGACAAGAGGCGCTCCTCCGGTGGTGTCGTTCGGTGTGCCGGACACGTGGAGACACCGCGGAGAACGCGCATCGCGCCTGCGGGCATGGGAAAGCCCGGGACGAGGGTCCGCTGAGATCGCATGCGCGTGCCGACGGCCCGATGACGGGCGCGGCTGGTCGCGCGGTGCCTGCGACCTCAGATCCTCAATGGACTCCCCAACCGGGCGGCGATGTGACGCGGTCAGATTACCCGAGCGCTTATCGCAACACAAGTAGCATTAAGAAGGTTTCCGGCGGCGGCCGATGAAAACGGCCCGGACCCGCGGGGCGGGTCCGGGCCGTTTCCTCAGCCGCGCTTCGGCGGCGCGCGATCGTCAGGCGCCGCGCAGGACGGCGCCGGTGCGGTCGGCCGCGGCGGCGACCGCCGCGTCCCGCGCGCCCGACGCCTCCTCGGCGGTCAGCGTGCGGTCCGCGGCGCGGAACCGCAGGGAGTAGGCCAGCGACTTGCGGCCCTCCCCGACCTGCTCGCCGGTGTAGACGTCGAACAGCCGGACCGTCTCCAGCAGCTCCCCGGCGCCGTCGCGCAGCGCCGCCTCCACGTCCGCCGCGGGGACGGCGTCGTCCACGACCAGGGCGACGTCCTGCACCGCGACCGGGTAGGTCGACACGTGCGGCGCGCGGACCTGGACCGGCTCGCCGAGGCGGCGCAGCTCCAGCTCCATCGCGCAGCTGCGCGGCGGCAGCCCGTACGCCTTGGTGACGCGCGGGTGCAGCTCGCCGGCGTGCCCCACGAGGACGTCGCCGACGTACAGCGCGGCGCAGCGGCCCGGGTGCCACGGGGCGTGCCGGTCGGCCGCGACGGTCAGCTCCACGCCGACCTCGCGGGCGACGGTGCGGGCGGCCTCGATCGCGTCCGCCCACAGCGCCGGACGGCCCTCGCCCCACCAGCCGGACGCCTCGCGCTCGCCGGACAGCACGACCGCGACCCGGTGCGGCTGGTCGGGCAGCGCCGCCTCCACGGACGCGACCTCCTCGGCCGTCGGCCCCCGGTCCACCGCGAGGCGCGGCGCGGCCTTCGGCGCGTCCGGGTCGGGCCGGAACACCACGCCCAGCTCGTACAGGGCCGCGTCGCCGAAGCCGCGCCCGGCGTTCTGCGCGAGCGTCCGCAGCAGGCCCGGCAGCAGCGTCGTGCGCAGCAGCGGCTCCTGCTCCGACATCGGGTTGGCGAGCCGCAGCGCGCGGCGGCGGGCGTCGTCGGCCGGCAGGTGCAGGTCGTCCCAGTCCTTCTCGGCGACGAACGGGAAGTTCAGCACCTCCACGTACCCGGCGCCGGCGAGGGCGCGGCCGACGCGGCGGCGCAGCCGCTGCCCGGCGGTGAGGCCCTTCCCGGCGGCCGGGCGCGGCGCCCGCACCGGGATGTTCTGGTACCCCTCCAGCCGGATGACCTCTTCGGCCAGGTCGTTCGGGTCGACGAGGTCGGGACGCCACGACGGCGGCGTCACCGCGAGCTCGTCCCCCGCGCCCTCGACGGTGCAGCCGACCTGCTCCAGCCGCCGCACGACGGCGTCGCGCCCGTACGGCACGCCCGCGACGCGCCCGGGGTGCCCGGCGGGCATCGCGACGGTCGTCCGCTCGACGGGCGCCTCGGCGTGCGTCACCCCGGGAAGGACCTCGGCGCCGCCCAGTTCGGCGAGCATCCGCGCCGCCCGGTAGGACGCGTACAGCGGCAGCTCGCGGTCGACGCCGCGCTCGAAGCGGTGCGACGCCTCGCTGTGCAGCCGGTGCCGGCGGCACATCCGGGCGGTGCCGATCGGGTCGAAGTGCGCGGCCTCGATCACCATGTCGGACGACCGGTCGTCGATCTCGGTGGCCAGGCCGCCCATCGCGCCCGCCATCGAGATCGGCCCCGACTCGTCGGTGATGAGGACGTCCTCGGGGTCCAGCGTCCGCTTGACGTGGTCGAGGGTCTCCAGCACCTCGCCCGACGCGGCGCGCCGCACCACGATCGGGCCGGTGAGCTTGGCCCGGTCGAAGGCGTGCAGCGGCTGCCCGAGCTCCAGCATCACGTAGTTGGTGACGTCGACGGCGAGCGACACCGGCCGCATCCCGGCGCGGTGCAGCCGGACCCGCATCCACATCGGCGTCCGCGCGTCCGGGTCGAAGCCGCGGACCTCGCGCAGGACGAACCGGTCGCAGGCGGTCGGGTCGGCGATGCTCGCCGGGTGCGCCTCGCCGGACGCCGCCGGGAGCTCGATCTCCGCGGGGTCGGTGAACGGGACGCCGTAGGCGGTCGCGGCCTCGCGGGCGATGCCGCGGATCGACAGCGCGTAGCCGCGGTCGGGCGTGACGGCGATGTCGAGGACGTCGTCGCGGAGCCCGAGCAGCTCGATCGCGTCCGCGCCGACCGGCGCGTCCGGCGGCAGCACCAGGATGCCGCCGTGGTCGTCGCCGACGCCGAGCTCGCCGACCGAGCAGATCATGCCCTCGGACATCTTGCCGTAGGTCTTGCGCGCGCCGATCGCGAACCCGCCCGGCAGCACGCCGCCGGGCAGGATCGCCACGATGCGGTCGCCGACGGCGAAGTTCGTCGCCCCGCACACGATGTTCTGCGGCTCGCCGGTGCCGTTGGCGTCGCCCACGTCCACCCGGCAGTACCGGATCGGCTTCTTGAACCCGGTCAGCTCCTCGATCGCCAGGACCTCGCCGACGACCAGCGGCCCGGTGATGTCGGCGCCGGCCCGCTCGACCGTCTCGACCTCCAGACCGGCCGCGATCAGCTTCTCGGCCAGGTCGCGGCCGGTCACGTCCGCCGGCAGCGCGACGTGCTCGCGCACCCAGGAAAGCGGGGCCCGCATCAGATCTCCATCCCGAACGGGAGGGTGAACCGGACGTCGCCCTCCACCATGTCGTACATGTCCTCCACGCCGTGCCGGAACATCAGCGTCCGCTCGACGCCCAGCCCGAACGCCCAGCCGCTGTAGCGGTCCGGGTCGACGCCGCAGGCCGTGAGCACCCGCGGGTTGACCATGCCGCAGCCGCCGAGCTCGATCCAGCCCTCCGAACCGCAGGTGCGGCACGGGTCGCCGCCGGGCTCGGCGGACGCGCCCCGGCACACGAAGCACTGCATGTCCACCTCGGCGGACGGCTCGGTGAACGGGAAGTACGACGGCCGGAACCGCGTCGCCAGGCCCGCGCCGAACATCCCGGCGACGAACGCCTCGATGCCGCCGCGCAGGTCCGCCATCGTCAGCCCCTCGTCGACGGCGAGGCCCTCCAGCTGGTGGAAGACGGGGCTGTGCGTGGCGTCCAGCTCGTCGGTGCGGAACGTGCGCCCCGGCGCCACCACGTACACCGGCAGGTCCCGCGACAGCAGCGACCGGATCTGCACCGGGGAGGTGTGCGTGCGCAGGACCAGCCCGGTCTCCTCCGACTCGACGAAGAAGGTGTCCTGCATCGTGCGGGCCGGGTGGTCGGGCTTGAAGTTCAGGGCGTCGAAGTTGAACCACTCCGCCTCGACCTCGGGCCCCTCGGCGACCTCGAAGCCCATGGAGACGAAGACGTCCGCCATCCGCTCCTGCAGGGTGGTCAGCGGGTGCCGGGCGCCGCGCGGCGCGCGGTTCCACGGCAGGGTGACGTCGACGGTCTCCTCGACCAGGACGCGCTGGTCGCGTTCGTCCTCGAGTTCGGCCTGGCGCTTCTTGAGCGCCTGCCCGACGGCGCCGCGGGCGGCGCCGATGCGCTTGCCCGCGTCGGCGCGGGCCGCGGGCGGCAGCGCGCCGATCTCGCGGTTGGCGAGGGCCAGCGGCGAGCGGTCGCCGGCGTGCGCCAGGCGGGCCTGCTTGAGGGCGTCGAGGTCGGCGGCCGCGGCGATGGCGGCGAGGGCCTCGTCGCGGGCCCGCTCCACCTCCTGCGGCTGGAGCGCGGAGACCTCGACGGGGTCATAGGACTTATTGGGTGCAGACATGGCTGTGTGATCGACTCCGGTCGGCGTGGGACGCCCGCAGTCTAGTGCGCGGGCGGCGGATGTCCGGTCAGCGTGCGCGTGCCGCGCGGCCCGCCGGAGCCCCGGGTCGCCGCGCGCCCGGTTCCGAACGGTTCCGGACGCCGTCAGACGGCGTAGTCGGGAGCCCCTGCGGGCACGGTAAATCGGAACTCGGCGCCGCCGCCGGGCGCGCGCCGCACGGTGATCACGCCGCCGTGCGCCTCGACGAGGCCCTTCACGATGTAGAGACCGAGCCCGGTACCGCCGCGGCGGTTGCCGCCGGGGCCGCGCCAGAACTGCCGGAAGACGCGCTGGACGGCCTCGGGCGGAATGCCCTCGCCCTCGTCCCGCACCGACACGGCGGCCCCCTCCTTGTGCGCGTCCGGCTCCACCACGATTGTGACGGTTCCGGCGCCGTGCCGCACCGCGTTTTCCACGAGGTTTCCCAGAATCTGGTCGACCTTGTCGGGATCGAGCCACATCTCGGGGAGCTCGCCGCGGACCTCGAAGCGGAACCGGTCCTCGGGCTCCCCGGCCGCGACCCGTCCGGCGATGACCTTGCGGACCTCCTCGGCGAGGTCGACGACCTGGCGGCGCATCTCCAGCCGGCCCGCCTCGATGCGGGAGACGTCGAGCAGCTCGGTGATGAGCCGCGTCACGCGGTCGGCGTCGGCGTTGACGGTCTCCAGCATGACGCGCTTCTGGTCGTCGTTGAACCGGTGCCACTTGGCCAGCAGCGTCGCGGTGAAGCCCTTCACGCTGGTCAGCGGCGACCGCAGCTCGTGCGCGACGGTCGACACCAGGTCGGCGCGGTCGCGCTCGCGCCGCGCGCGCTGCTGCGCGTCGCGCAGGCACACGGTGAATCGTTCCACCCGCCCCTCGGCGTCCCGCCGGTAAGAGGCCGTCACCAGCAGTTCCGCGCCGCCGGGGCGGAACAGGGTCTGCTCGGGGTGCCGGGTGCGGGTGGACAGCCCCTCGTACGGGTCGAGGCACTTCCACCAGTCGCGGCCCTCGGCGTCGTGCAGCGGCAGGACGTCGCGGAAGTCGCGGCCGATCGCGTCCGCCGCGGCGATCCCCGTCATGCGCCGGGCGGCGGCGTTGAAGGTGACGATCCGCGCCTCGCGGTCGGCGACCAGCAGCCCGTCGGGCAGGTCGTCGGCCGGGTCCCGCTCGAAGCCGGGCGCGGGCGCGCGCGCGGCCACGCGCGGGTATTCCTCTCCGCCCAAAGCGGCCTCCAGAACACCGAGGGGGACGCGGCCTGTCGGATACGACTCTATCGGCAGTCCCGCACCCCCGGGGACCCGGGAAAGACCGTGAGGCAAGGCTTTTGTGGCCTTCCCGGAGGCCGCCGCCGCGCGGGCCCGCCCCCCGGCGACCCTCCGGACGTACCCCCGTCCGTGATCAGACGCACGCCTCGTCGGGATCGTTGTGCAGCGTGAAGAGGCGGTGCAGGCCGGTGATGCGGAGCAGGCGGATCTGAGCCGGGCGCACCCGGGCGAGGACGATGCGGCCGCCGTCGGCGGAGATCTCGTTGTGCGCGGCCACGAGCGCGCCGAGGCCGGTGGCGTCGCAGAACACGACGCCCGCGAAGTCGACGACGAGGCGGCGCGAGCCCGCGGCGTGCAGGGCGACGAGGCGGGCGCGCAGCGTGTCGGCGGTGTGCAGGTCGATCTCGCCCGCGACCGCGACGACCGCGGTGTCGCCGTGCACGCGGGCGACGTCGATCTCCAGACCGGGCGGCGCCGGCGGGGCGCCCGCGTCGCGGGGCGGCGCGAGGACGGCGGTGCCGGTGCATCTGATCTCCGGCCCCGGCCTGCCCGCCCGTCCGGCCGCGTTCTTGGTCATCACGTTCGCCCCCAGTCCGCACGGCGTCGTCGCCGCCTGGTCAACACAGTAGGCATCCGGTGGAACGCTCGTACTCCCTCGCCGGTCCGACTTCTCGTCCTCCTCAGGGACGAGGCCCGGCACGGGACGGGCCCCCGCCACGCGTCCACGGAAGCAACCATTGTCCCAGGCGGAGCGGCGTTCCGTGGCCGGTTCGGCGACCTCATGCGGCCAACCGGCCACGGAACGCAACCGCCGGTCAGCCTCCGCGCTGCGCGCGCGCGGACGCGTAGAGGCACACGGCCGCGGCCGTGGCCAGGTTGAGGCTCTCGGCGCGTCCGTAGATCGGGACGCGCACGACCTCGTCGACGTGCTGGAGGATCTCGTCGGGCAGCCCCCACGCCTCGTTGCCGAACACCCAGGCGGTGGGCCGCGCGAGGACGCCGTCGTCGATCGCGGCGTCGAGGGTGCGGTCCCCGGCGCCGTCCGCCGCCAGGACCGTGAGACCGGCGTTCTTGAACTCGCCGATCAGGTCCTCGAAGCGGGGCCCGACGACGACCGGCAGGTGGAACAGGCTGCCCGCGGAGGCGCGCACGCACTTGCCGTTGTAGGGGTCGACGGAGGCGTCGGTGAAGACGACGGAGTCCGACCCGGCCGCGTCGGCGGTGCGCAGGACGGTGCCGGCGTTGCCCGGGTCGCGGACGTGCGCGAGCACGGTGACGAGCCGGGGCCCCGTCTCCAGCGCGCGGGCCAGGGGGACGTCGATGAACTCGCAGACGGCGAGCAGCCCCTGGGGGGTGACCGTCTGGGCGAGTTCGGCCATGACCTCGCCGCTCACCCGCAGCACCGGGACTCCGGCGCGTTCGGCGGCGAGGACGAGTTCGTGGTGCCGGGTCTCGGCCTCGGCGGTGGTGTAGAGCTCGGCGAGTCCGCCCGGGATCTGCAGCGCCTCCCGCACCGCCTGCGGCCCCTCGGCGAGGAACCGGCGCTCGCGGCGGCGGAACGCGCGCTTGGCGAGCCGCCGAGCGGACTTCACCCGTGGTGATCGCAGGGAGGTCAGCTCGCGGCCCGCCATATCGCTGTGTTCGCCTTGTCGCCGGCGGCCCGGCTCAGGCGGCCTTCCCTTCGGCGGGGAGGGCGTCCTTGGCCACCTGGACGAGCGCGGCGAACGCGGCGGCGTCGTTGACGGCCAGCTCGGCCAGCATGCGCCGGTCGACCTCGATCTCCGCGGCCTTCAGGCCCTGGATGAACCGGTTGTAGGTGATCCCGTTGGCGCGGGCGGCGGCGTTGATGCGCTGGATCCACAGCCGGCGGAACTGGCCCTTGCGGTCCTTGCGGTCCCGGAAGGCGTAGGTCATCGAGTGGAGCTGCTGCTCCTTGGCCTTGCGGTACAGGCGCGACCGCTGGCCGCGGTAGCCGCTCGACCGCTCAAGGACGACCCGACGCTTCTTGGCGGCGTTGACCGCCCGCTTCACGCGTGCCACGTGCTGAACTCCTTCGTGGGGGCCGGGGCCCGTCTGGACCCGGCCGGTCGCTGATGTTGCCGGTCGAGTGCTACTTGCGCAGCAGCTTCTTGATGTTCTTGGCGTCGGCGTCGGCCACGACCGCCGGGCCGTCGAGGCGGCGGGTCCGCTTGGACGGCTTGTGCTCGAGCAGGTGGTTCTTGTTGGCGCGGCGGCGCATCACCTTGCCGGAGCCGGTCAGCTTGAACCGCTTCTTGGCACCGCTGTGGGTCTTCGTCTTCGGCATGGTCGCCGTCGTCTCCCTCGTTCCGGCCTCCGTGCGGCGGCACGGAGGCGTGCCTGATCGGCGCACCGCACGGCGGCGCGGGCGTGGTCCGCGCCCGCGTTCCGTGTGACGCGCCTGGTCAGGCGTCAATGTACGTGCGTGACGGTCCCGCGCGAACGCGAGGCCATGGTTCGGGCCCGCCGTGGAGGCAGGCCCGGGCCGGTTCTTCTCGGGGGAGACGCCCCCCGGACTCCCCGGCGGCGGCCCGGCCGGGGCCGGGCCGTGCGCCGCGTTCAGGCGTGGCGCCCGGTCGCCGTCAGGCGGTGCCGGACTCTTCCTGCCCGCGCGCGGTCTTCTTCTTGTGCGGACCGATCACCATGATCATATTCCGACCGTCCTGCTTGGGCCGCGACTCGACGAAGCCGAGCTCCTCGACGTCGTCGGCCAGCCGCTGCAGGAGGCGGCGCCCCAGCTCCGGGCGGGACTGCTCACGACCACGGAACATGATCGTGACCTTCACCTTGTCCCCGGCCTTCAGGAACCGCACCACGTGACCCTTCTTGGTCTCGTAGTCGTGCGGGTCGATCTTCGGGCGGAGCTTGATCTCCTTGATGACCGTGTGCGCCTGGTTCTTCCGCGCCTCACGGGCCTTCATCGCGGACTCGTACTTGAACTTGCCGTAGTCCATGAGCTTCGCGACGGGCGGACGCGCGGTGGGCGCCACCTCGACGAGGTCGAGGTCCGACTCGCGCGCGAGTTCAAGGGCCTTGGCGATGGGCACGATGCCCACCTGTTCGCCGTTCGGGCCGACGAGCCGGACCTCGGGCACGCGAATGCGGTCGTTGATACGCGGTTCGGCGCTGATGGGACCTCCTTGGGGCCGTTCTCAAGTTCTGGGACCGGTCGTACCCCGAGGCTTCCCATGAGAAAAGCCCCGCACGACTCGCATACGGGGCCACCTTCGGTCTCCCCGGAACGGACGACCGTCCGGGGACGACGGCGGAGCGGACGCTGCGCGCCCGTTCGCCGGACCGTTACCCACCGGCCCTTTCGGCCGGTCAGGTGGGAGATGGCCTCCGCTTGAGCGCCCGGCGCGCGCAACCTGGACGGGTCGCGTGCACAGGGCCGGTCGGCCTCCAAGACTACCACCGTCGGAGGCGTCCGTGGGCACGACCGGCGATCCGGCCGCCGCGTTCGCCGCGCCGACGGCGGAGCGGCGGACGGGCCGGGCGTCGAGTGGGTACGCCGATCACCGGCGTCATCACCGTCAACCGCCGGGGGACCGCCCGCATTCCCGCGGGGCGCGCCCCGCCGCGCCGGTTGCCGGCTCCGGACGGTCAGCCGCGGCGGGCCAGCTCGGCCTCGCCGGCGGCGCGCATCGCCTCCACCGGGACGTCGTCGCGGCCGGTCATCAGCGCGACCTGCCGGACGGCCTGGTGCAGCAGCATCGGGAACCCGCCGACGACCGTGCCGCCCGCCCGTTCGACGGCCGCCGCGAGCGCGGTCGGCCACGGCGCGTAGACGACGTCGAACAGGGCCGCGCCGGACGCGGCGACCGGTGCGGCGAACGCGTCCGCGGCGCGGCCGGGCAGCGTCGACACCACCAGCTGCGCCGGGAGGTGGTCGCGGACCCGGTCGAGCGGCACGGCCTTGACCGCCAGCCCGAACCGCTCCCCTACCGCGGCCGTTCCGGCGGCGCGCTCCGGGGCGCGGACGGCGAGGACGGCCTCGGCGGTGCCGAGCCGCGCCAGCGCGGCGAGCGCGGACGCGGCGGTGGCGCCGCCGCCCAGCACGAGCGCGGACGCGGGCGCGGCGATGCCCGCCTCGGCGAGCGCCGCGACGATGCCGTGGACGTCGGTGTTGTCGGCGTGGCGGCGCCCGTCCCGCAGGACGAGCGTGTTGGCGCCGCCGACCCCGGCCGCGAGGTCGCTCACCGAGTCGGCGAGGTCGAGCGCGACGCGCTTGAGCGGCATCGTCAGCGACAGCCCGGCCCACTCGGGCCCGAGCCCGCCGAGGAAGCCGGCCAGCTCCGCCTCGCCGCACTCCACCGCCTCGTACGTCCACGAGCCGTCCAGTCCCATCGCCGCGTACGCCGCCCGGTGCAGCACCGGGGACAGCGAGTGCGCGATCGGCGATCCGAGCACGGCCGCGCGGCGGCCGGGGCGACCGGAGTCGCTCACATCTCCTCCTTCACGACGACCGGGCCGCCCGGCGGTCCCGCCGGGCGGCCCTGTGCCGAGCGGGTCGGGTCAGTTGCCGGGGTTCCGGCTCTGCCACTCCTCGAACTCCCGCTCGTTCGCCTGGTGCTCCTGCCACGTCTCGGCGAACTTGGTGACCTTGTTGGTGGGGTCGGTGGCGACGAAGTAGAGCCACTCCCCCTCCTCCGGGTTCAGCGCCGCATCGATCGCCGCCTCGCCCGGGTTCGAGATCGGCCCCGGCGTCAGCCCCGCGTGCTTGTACGTGTTGTACGGCGAGTCGATCTTCGTGTCCGCCACGCTCACCGCCAGCCGCCGGTCCTTGAGCGCGTAGAGGAGGGTCGTGTCGAACTGCAGCTTCATGCCGATCTTGATCCGGTTGTAGATCACCCGGGAGATCTTGGGCAGGTCGGACGGCTTGCCGCCCTCGGCCTGCACCAGGCTCGCCAGCGTGACGACCTTCGCCGGCTCGAGGTCGGCCTCCTCGGCCTTGGCCTCCAGCCCGCTGGACTCCGCGTACTGGACGAACCGCGCCACCATCTGCTTGAGGATGTCCTCCGCCGAGCCGTTCGGGTCGAGGTTGTAGCGGCCGGGGAAGAGGTAGCCCTCGACCTTCCCGCCGGCGTACTCGGGCAGCCCGAGGTTCTCGGTGTTCTTCCCCGCGGCCTCGAACTCCTCCATGGGGATGCCCGTCTTCTTCGAGAGCAGCTCGTACGTCTCGTAGGCGCGGCGTCCCTCGGGGATGGTGATCTGGTTGCCCGACCGGGCCTTGGGGTCCAGCAGCAGCGCCATGGCCGCCTTCGACGACATCTTCCGCCGCATCTGGTAGAAGCCGGGCTGGATGCTGGACGAGCGCGTCTCGGCGTTCCACACCTTCAGGAACGCGCGGGCGCTCTGGACGACCCCGTGCTCCTCCAGCGCGGCCGCGATCACCGTGCCGCTGGCGCCCTCGGTCACCTGGACCGTGACACTCCCGCTGCCCGCGCCGTCGTAGTCCGGCGGGTTGAGCCGGTTGTCGAGCACGGCGACACCGAGGACACCGGCGGTGCCGAAGACCGCCACCAGGAACGCGAGCGCGAAGAACACCGCCGCGCGGCCGTTGCGGCGGCGCCGTTTCTGCCCCTTGCGCTGGCGCCGCTGGTCGCGGCGTCCGGCGGGACGGCCCTGCCGGCCGTCCTGCGGTTCTGAGAAAAGGTCCAAATCGTTCATGAGCTTCCCCGGACGATCTCGCCTGGGGGACGCCCAGTCAACCGTTCCGCGTCAAGTGCCGCCTGGAGCAGCACCGCCGCCGCCGCCTGGTCGACGACCTTGCGGCGGGCCTTCCCGCGCACGCCCCCCGCGCGCAGGCCGCTCTCCGCCGTCACGGTCGTGAGGCGTTCGTCGTACAGCCGCACCGCGCCGTCGGGCAGCCGCCCCGCGAGGCGGCGCGCGAACGCGCGCGCCGCCTCCGCCGCCGGGCCCTCCCGGCCCGCCAGCGTGGTGGGCAGCCCGACGACGACCTCGACGGCCTCGTGCTCTCCGGCGAGCTCCACGACCCGGTCGACGTCCCCCTTCCCGCTTTTCACGGTCTCCAGCGGGGAGGCGAGGACGCCGCGGGGATCGCAGCGCGCCACGCCCACGCGGACGCTGCCGACGTCGACGGCGAGGCGCACCCCCGGCCTCACCGCCCGGCTCCCGTCCGGTTCCGGATCCGCCGATCCGGGTCCCCCGGAAGCCCTTTACCCCCGACTGCGGGGATCACGCGGCCCCTACGGCGCGTTCGACCGCGGTGATCGCGGCGTCCACGGCGGACGGGTCGGCGCCGCCGCCCTGCGCGAGGTCGTCCTTGCCGCCTCCGCCGCCGCCGAGCGCCTTGGCGGCGAGCCCGACGAGCGCGCCGGCCTTCAGGCCGCGCTCGCGGGCGCCCTCGGTGACCGCGACGACCACGACGGGACGGTCCTTGGGCACGCCCGCGATCATGACGACGGCCGGGCGGGCGGCGAGCCGGCCCCGCACGTCCACGGCGAGCTTGCGCAGGTCGTCGGCGCCGGTGCCGTCGGGGGCGCGGTGCGCGGCGAACGCGGTCCCGCCGAGGTCGCGGGCGCCCTCGGCGAGGGACCCAGCGATCTGCAGCACCTGGGCGGCGCGCAGCCGCTCGAGCTCCTTCTCGGCGTCCCGCAGCCGGGTCACGATGCCGGCGACGCGCTCCGGCAGCTCCTCCTTGCGGGTCTTGAGCTGCTCGGCGAGCTGCGCGACGAGGACGTTCTCGCGGGCGAGGAAGCGGAACGCGTCGATGCCGACGAGGGCCTCGACGCGCCGGACGCCGGCGCCGATCGACGACTCGCCGAGCACCTTGACCAGGCCGAGCTGGCCGGAGCGGGCGACGTGGGTGCCGCCGCACAGCTCGCGGGAGTAGTCGCCGATCTCGACGACGCGCACCTCGTCGCCGTACTTCTCGCCGAACAGGGCGAGGGCGCCCATGGCGCGGGCCTCGTCGATCGAGGTGTGGAAGGCGCGGACGTCGTGGTCGCCGACCAGGACCTCGTTGACCTCGTCCTCGACGTCGCGCAGCACGCTCTCCGGGACGGCGCCGGTCGCGGTGAAGTCGAACCGGAAGCGGCCGGGCGAGTTCTCCGACCCGGCCTGCGCGGCGGACTCGCCGAGCGCGCGGCGGAACCCGGCGTGGACCATGTGGGTCGCGCTGTGCGAGCGGGAGATCGCGCGGCGCCGCTCGACGTCGATCTCGGCGAACGCGGAGTCGCCGGCCTGCGCCTCGCCGCTGCGGACGCGGCCGCGGTGCACGATCAGTCCCGGCAGCGGCGACTGCACGTCGGTGATGTCGATGACGGCGCCGCTGCCGAGCCGGATCACGCCGTGGTCGGCGAGCTGGCCGCCGCCCTCGGCGTAGAAGGGGGTGCGGTCGAGGACGACTTCGACGTCGGTGCCCTCGCCGGCCGCCTGCGCGCCGGCCCCGTTGATCAGCAGGCCGACGAGGCGGGCCTCGCCGACGATGTCGGTGTAGCCGGTGAAGTCGACCTGCCCGCCCGCGCCGGTCAGCAGCGAGTCGAGCACGGACACGTCGAGGTTGCCGGTCTTCTTGTCGCGGGCGTCCTTCTTGGCGCGGTCCCGCTGCTCCTGCATGAGCCGGCGGAAGCCGTCCTCGTCGACTCGGAGCCCCTGCTCGGCGGCCATCTCCAGGGTGAGGTCGATGGGGAAGCCGTAGGTGTCGTGCAGCTTGAACGCCTGGTCGCCGGCCAGTGCGGCGCCACCGGACTTCTTGGTCTCGGCGACCGCGGTGTCGAAGATGGCGGTGCCGGTGCGCAGCGTCTGGAGGAACGAGTCCTCCTCGGCGTCGATGACCGCGTGGATGTTCGCGGCGGTGCGGACGAGCTCGGGGTACTGCTCGCCCATCGCGGCGACCGCGACGGCGGTCAGCTCGTGCATCAGCCCGGCGTCCTCGCCGCCGAGGAGCCGGAGGTTGCGGATGGAGCGGCGCAGGATGCGGCGCAGCACGTAGCCGCGGCCCTCGTTGCCGGGGCGGATGCCGTCGGCGACCATCATCGTGCCGCTGCGGACGTGGTCGGCGATGACGCGCAGCGACACGTCCGCGCGGTGGTCGCGGCCGTAGCGCGCGCCGGTCAGCCCGGCGGCGCGGTCGAGGACGCGCCACAGGGTGTCGGTCTCGTAGATGTTGTCGACGCCCTGCAGGATCGCCGCCATGCGCTCCAGGCCCATGCCGGTGTCGATGTTCTTGGCGGGCAGGTCGCCGAGGATCGGGAAGTCGGTCTTGCTCTCCCCGGGGCCGCGCTCGAACTGCATGAAGACGAGGTTCCACACCTCGAGGTAGCGGTCCTCGTCGGCGACGGGGCCGCCCTCGCGGCCGTACTCGGGGCCGCGGTCGTAGTAGATCTCCGAGCAGGGACCGCAGGGGCCCGGCACGCCCATCGACCAGAAGTTGTCCTCCATGCCGCGCCGCTGGATGCGGTCGAGGGGGACGCCGACCTTGTCGTGCCAGATGTCGCGGGCCTCGTCGTCGTTCTCGAAGACGGTCACCCACAGCTTCTCTTCGGGGAACCCGAACCCGCCGTCCTCGCGCGGGCGCGTCAGCAGCTCCCAGGCGAACGGGATCGCCTGCTCCTTGAAGTAGTCCCCGATGGAGAAGTTGCCCAGCATCTGGAAGAAGGTGGCGTGCCGGGTGGTCCTGCCGACCTCTTCGATGTCGGGGGTCCGCACGCACTTCTGGGCGCTGGTCATCCGCTGCGAGGGCGGCGTCCGCTGGCCGAGGAAGTACGGCTTGAACGGGACCATGCCGGCGTTGACCAGCAGCAGCGTGGGGTCCTCGGCGATCAGGCTGGCCGACGGCACCACCGTGTGCCCGCGCTCTTCGAAGAACTTGAGGAAGCGGCGTGCGACCTCTGCCGACTCCATATCAGTGGCCATCCTTGTCGTCATCGATGATCGTGTACCGCCCGCGCAGCACCCGGGCGGGCCTGGCGTCGTCCTGCTCGGGCGGGGCCTGGTCCATGCGGACGGCCTCGCGCAGTTCCTCCTCGCGGGCCTGCATCTCGGTGCGGACGTCCGCGGCGAACAGCTTCAGCCGCTCGCCCGCGCCCTGCCCGCCGGCGACCGCGCGCGCCGCGACGCTCTCCGGGGTCAGCGAGCGCGCGAACCGCTCGACGCGCCGCTTGACGCGGTGCGTGGCGTAGACGCCGGCGCCCGCGCCGACCGAGAGCCAGAACAGCCGCTTCACCTGCGTCCCCTTCCGCTCTTGCGGGCCCCGCGGCCCGACTCCAGCCGCGGCCGCCCCGAGTCGGCGGGCCGTCCCTCGCCCTCCCGGTTGCCGATGGCCTTGCGGACCCCGTAGGAGAACGCGGCGGCCTTCACCAGCGGACCGCCGACCACCGACGTCATGACGGTGGTGACGGCGGAGACGTTCTGGGTGACGGAGGCGGCCTGCTTGGTGATCACGTCGGTGCGGGCGAGCTGCTCGTCGGCCCGCCTGACCGTGCGCGTCATGTCGTCCAGCAGCGGTCCCGCCTGCTCGCCCAGGTCGCGGACGACCTTGCCGGCCTCGTCGAGGAGCCGGGCGAGCTTCAGCAGCGTGAGCGCGACGAACGCGACGAGCACCGCCCAGAACACGGCCACGATGAGGCCGGCAACCTGTCCACCAGTGAGCATCAGGGCTTTCCGTTCGCTGTGTGTTCGGCCCGGGGCCGGGCTTGCGGCCGGACCGCGCCGGCCGGCATGCCGACCGACCCTACCGGGCCGTCCGGTCCGGCCCCCCGCGGCGCGGACCCCGCGCCCGGGGCGTCCCGCCCAAGATTATCGGGATCGGGCGCCCGTTGCCGGGCGCACCGCTGCGCGGGGCGGTCTCAACTCCGGTCGCCGCTCCCCCGCAGCACCGAGCGGATGCGCGCGAGGACCTCGGTGAAGCGGGACTCGGCGCCGTGCCGGGTCGGGCGATAGTACTCCCGGCCGTGCACCGCGTCGGGCGCGTACTGTTGGCGGACGACGCCGCCGGGGTGGTCGTGCGCGTACTTGTAGCCCTTCCCGTGCCCGAGCTGGGCGGCGCCCTTGTAGTGGGCTTCCCGCAGATGGGCGGGGACGGGGCCGGCCAGCCCCTTGCGGACGTCGCTGAGCGCCCCGTCCACCGCCGCGATCACCGCGTTGGACTTGGGGGCCAGGGAGAGGTGGATCACCGCCTGCGCGAGGTTGATCCGCGCCTCGGGCAGGCCGACGAACTCGACGGCCTGCGCCGCCGCCACCGCCGTCTGCAGGGCGGTCGGGTCGGCCATCCCGACGTCCTCGCTGGCGTGCACGATCAGCCGCCGGGCGATGAACCGGGGGTCCTCCCCGGCCTCGATCATCCGGGCGAGGTAGTGCAGCGCGGCGTCCACGTCGCTGCCGCGGATGCTCTTGATGAACGCGCTGATGACGTCGTAGTGCTGGTCGCCCTCGCGGTCGTAGCGGACGGCCGCGCGGTCGACCGCCCGCTCGAGCACGTCGGGGTCGATCACCGGGACGTCCGCGGCCGCGTCGCCGCCGTCCTCCGCGTCGCCGCCCCCCGCGTCGGTCTCCGCGTTTTCTTCCTCCGCGTCGCCGGTCTCCGAGCCGCCGGTCTTCGCGCCGCCCCGGTCGACGACGAGGGCGGCGGCCTCCAGGTAGGTGAGGGCCCGGCGCGCGTCGCCGCCCGCGAGGCGGACGAGGTGGTCCTCGGCGGCGGGGTCGAGGCGGACGGAGCCGCCGAGGCCGCGCTCCTCGGCGATCGCCCGGCCCACGACCTCGCGCAGCGCGTCGTCGCCGAGCGGCTCCAGCGTGAGCAGCAGCGACCGCGACAGCAGCGGGCTGATCACCGAGAAGAAGGGGTTCTCGGTGGTCGCGCCGATGAACGACACCCACCGGTTCTCCACGGCCGGGAGGAGGGCGTCCTGCTGGGCCTTGTTGAAGCGGTGCACCTCGTCGACGAACAGGACGGTCTGCCGTCCGGTCATGCCGAGCTCGCGGCGCGCCAGGTCGATCTCGGCGCGGACCCGCTTGACGCCGTCGCTGACGGCGGACACCTCCACGAAGCGGCGGGAGGTGACGTGGCTGACGACCGTGGCGAGGGTGGTCTTGCCGGTGCCGGGCGGGCCCCACAGGACGAGCGACATGGGGGCGTCCCGGTCGACGAGCTGCCGGATCGGGGTGCCGGGACCGAGCAGGTGGCCCTGCCCGACGACCTCGTCGAGGCCGCGCGGCCGCATGCGCACGGCGAGCGGCTGCCCGTCCGCCCGCCCGCCGGGGCCGGCCGCCGGCGCGGCGGCCCCGGACGCGGCCGGCCCGCCGCGAGCGTCACCCGCCGTGTCGCCGCGGGCGCCGCCCGTGAGCGCCGGATCGTCGAACAGGCTTTCCGCTTGGCCCGATTCCGCCCTGCTGGTCACGCTCCGACATTATCTCTCCCAGGGGGCGCGCCGATCCGCCCGCTCCTGCGGGAACCGGGAGGCGGGCGGGCGCGTTGAAACGCCCCGGAGGAGAAAGCGGGAAAGTGACCGAGACGAGGACGGCCCGGGCGCGGGCGAACAGGCGGAGCGGGCTCGCCGGCCTGCTCGTGGCCCTGTTCGTCGTGGCCGGGCTGGTGGCCGGGTACGGGCTCGGCCACGCTCCGCCGATGCGGATCTGCACCGAGCACGCGGTGAGCGCGCCGGTCGCGGCCGCCGCCGCGGCGCCCGGCGGCTCCTCGGGCGGCGCGTCGGCCGTACCGGGCGACGCGTCCGGTGCCGCGCCGGGTCCGGCGTCCGGTCTCGGGTCCGATGCCGTGTCCGGCCCCGCCCCTGGGGTTCTCGGCGGTCCTGTGGCGGTCGCGCACGCGGCACCGACGCCGTCCGACATGCCCGGCCCCTCGCCGGGGGACGTCTGCCTGTGCCTGGCGGTGCTGCTGACGCTGATGGCCCTCGTGCTGGCGGGCGCCGCCCGCCGCCCGTTCCTGCGGCTGCCCGCCCGCTCCGGCCGCGTCCCGAACCGGCCCCCGGGCGCGGCGCTCGCCGCCCCCTCCCTCTCCGCGCTCCAGGTGCTCCGGCTGTAGGAGACCGGCCGTCCAGGCCGCCGCGCCGTGCCCGCCGCCGAGGCGGTACGGCGGGGCCTCCGTCTCCCCGATCAGCCGAACCACCCTCGAGAGGACCGCTCTCATGTCCAAGAGCGCCCGGAACAAGAACGCCCGAAGCAGTGCCGCCAAGAGCGGCCCCGTGAAGAGCGGCGCCCCCAGGAACAACGCCGCCGGGAACAGGAGCAGGACCGCGAAGAAGAACGCCCTGACGCAGCGGGAGGTGCCCTGGGGCGGCATCGCCTTCTTCACCGTGATCGGCCTCGTCGCGGTCGTCGCCGTCACCTACGCCTTCCTGCAGACGAGGTCGTCGTCGGACGGCGGCGCGTCCATCGCCGGCGTGGTCACCAACGACGACCTCGGCAGCGAGCACACCCGGGCGAGCGTCGACTACGAGACCGACCCGCCGATGGGCGGCGACCACGACCCGGTGTGGCAGAACTGCGACGGCGTCGTCTACGACCGGGAACTGCGCAACGAGAACGCCGTCCACTCCCTGGAGCACGGCTCGGTCTGGATCACCTACCGGCCGGGGCTCGCCGCGGAGCAGGTCGAGGCGCTGCGGGAGAAGGTCGAGTCGACGAGCTATACGTTCATGAGCCCGTACGCGGCCCAGGACGCCCCCATCACGCTCACCGCCTGGGGCAACCAGCTCGACCTCCAGGACGCCGGCGACGCCCGCCTCGACGAGTTCCTCAAGGCGTTCGTGAAGGGCCCGCAGACCCCCGAGCCGGGCGCCGCGTGCACCGGCGCCAAGGCCACCGCGTGACGCCCGGAGACGACGACGGCCGCGCCGGACCGGACGACGTCCCGTCCGGCGCGGCCGACGGGACCGACGGGGTTCCGTCCGGGGGCGCGTCGGGCGGCGGGCGGGGGCGCCGGGTCACCGTCGTCCTCGCCGTCGCCGTGCTCGTGGGCGCGGTCGCCCTCGCCGGGCTGGCCGCGCTGCGGTCGGGACGGCCGGGCACCGACGGGCCCGAGGCCGGGTTCGCGCGGGACATGAGCGTCCACCACGCCCAGGCGGTGCAGATGTCGTTCATCGTGCGGGACCGCACCGGCGACGCGGACGTGCGCCTGCTCGCCTACGACATCGCCAACACCCAGTCGCAGCAGATCGGCATGATGACGGCCTGGCTGGACGAGTGGGAGCTGCCGAAGGCGGATCCGGGCGGCCGGATGCGCTGGATGGCGGGGCACGGCGGGCACGGCGGCGGGTCCGCGCCGGGGTCCGGCGCGTCCGGCCGGATGCCCGGGATGGCGACGCCGGAGCAGCTCGCGGAGCTGGAGCGGGCGTCCGGCCGGGACGCCGAGGTGCTGTACCTCCGGCTGATGACCACCCACCACCGAGCGGGGGTGGAGATGGCCGAGGCCGTCCTCGGCCTGACCGGTCACGAGCGGGTGCGGCGGCTGGCCCGGACGATGGTCCGCGGGCAGCAGTCGGAGATCTCGCTGATGGAGGGGATGCTCCGCGAGCGCGGGGCGTCCCCGGCCGGGGGCCCCGGCTGAACGCCGCCCGCGGACGCCGTCGGCCCCGCTCCGGGACGTCCCGGGGCGGGGCCGACGGTACGTGCTGCGGCCGACGCGGGGTCAGGAGAACTCGGCGAGGGTCCGCTCGGCCTCTTCCAGCCACGCGCGGCGGGCGGTGAGCGCCTCCTCCGCCTCCTTGGCGTCCCGCTCGCGGCCGGCGCCGCGGGCCTTGTCGAGGCGGCCCTGGAGCTGGTCGATGGAGCTGCGCAGCTGCGCGACCGTGGCCTCCGCGCGGGCGCGGGCCTCGGGGTTGGTGCGCCGCCACTCGTTCTCCTCGGCGGCGCGGACGGCTTCCTCGATCTTGCGGAGCCGGCCCTCGAGGCGGTCGCGCTGGTCGCGCGGCACCATCCCGGCGGCCTCCCAGCGCTCCTGGACCGTCCGCAGCGCCTGCCGGGCCTGCCGGACGTCCCGCACGGGCAGCAGCCGCTCGGCCTCGGCGAGGATCTTCTCCTTCTCCTCGGCGTTCCCGCGGAACTCGGCGTCGCGCTCGGCGAACGCCGCGCTGCGGGCCTGGAAGAAGGTGTCCTGCGCGCCCTTGAAGCGGGCCCACAGCTCCTCTTCGGCGTCGCGGGCGGCGCGCCCGGCGAGCTTCCAGCGGCGCATCAGCTCGCGGTAGGCCGCGGCGGTCTCGCCCCAGTCGGTGGAGCCGCTCATCGCCTCGGCGTCGGCGACCAGGCGCTCCTTCTCGCGGCGGGCGTCCTCCCGCTGCTCGTCCAGCGTCGCGAAGTACGCCTTGCGGCGCTTGGTGAACGCGTTGCGGGCGGACGACAGCCGCTTCCACAGCGCGGTCTCGGTGGGCCGGTCGATGCGGTCGGCGGCCTTCCACTCCTCGACGAGCTGCCGGAGCCGCTCGCCGCCGTTCTTCCAGTGGGTCTCCTCGGCGGCGATGCGCTCGGCCTCGGCGACGATGCGCTCTTTGATCTCGCGCGCCTCGTGCCGGTGCTGCTCGCGCTGCGCCTTGACCTCCTCGCGGCGCCGGCCGACCCGCTCGGTCAGCCCGTCGAGCC
This sequence comes from Actinomadura sp. WAC 06369, assembly GCF_003947565.1. Taxonomy (NCBI): domain Bacteria; kingdom Bacillati; phylum Actinomycetota; class Actinomycetes; order Streptosporangiales; family Thermomonosporaceae; genus Actinomadura; species Actinomadura sp. WAC 06369. The sequence continues at coordinate 35,371 of NZ_QHJN01000056.1, forward strand.
GGCGGGCCAGCGCGTCGAGGTCGCCGACCGCGTTCGCCCCGGTCACCGCCTCGCGCAGCCGGCCGATGCTCTGCTCGGCCTGGGCGGGCTGCAGGTCGGTCGTGCGGACGCGCTGCTCGAGCAGCCCGATCTCGGTGACGAGCGCGTCGTACTTGCGTTTGTAGTAGGCCAGGGCCTCCTCGGGCGCGCCCGCCTGCCAGGACCCGACGACCCGTTCGCCGTCGGCCGTCTTGACATAGACGGTGCCGTCCTCGTCCACCCGGCCCCATGGATCGGTCGCGCTGGACACCCTTGCCTCCTGAATCGCGGGCCCGAACGTGCTCACGGCCTTCGGACCCTCCACACCTTAGTATCCCGTTCGGCTGATACCGGTCACCCGGCCGCGGCGGCCACCGTGACGTCCTCGATCGTGACCTTCTTCTTGGGTTCGCCGTCCCCCTCGGGCTCCGAGCCCGCCGCGGCGATCTTCTCCAGCACGTCCATACCCTTGGTGATCTTGCCGAACACGGTGTAGTCGGGCGGGAGCTGCGAATCGCCGTAGACCATGAAGAACTGGCTGCCGTTGGTGTCGGGGCCCGAGTTCGCCATGGCGAGGGTCGCCTTGCCGTAGGCCGCGCCGTCGAGGTTCTCGTCGGCGAACCGGTAGCCGGGGCCGCCCGTTCCCTTGCCGGTCGGGTCTCCGCACTGCAGGACGTTGAGCCCGCCGCTGGTGAGCCGATGGCAGGGGCTGTCGTCGTAGTAGTTCTTCTCCGCCAGGAACGCGAACGAGTTCACGGTGCAGGGCGCGTTCTTGCCGTCCAGTTGAAGGACGACGTCGCCCTGGTTCGTCTTGACGGTCGCGTTCACCGTGCCGGTGTGAGCCGGCTTCACGGGCGGGGTTCCGAGGCCGTCGGGGGCGCCCGGCGCGTCGGACTCGGTGTAGGCGCACTCGCCGTTCGCGGGCGACGCCGAGTTCCCGCCGGACGCGGCGTTCGCCTCGGCCGGGTCGTCGTCGCCGGTGAACAGGAAGATCCCCGCCCCGCCGAGCGCGATCACCGCCACCGCGGCGGCCGAGCCGAACACCTTCAGCCTGCGCGCCCTGGCCGCCTCCGCCGCCCGGCGCTGCTGCTGGCGCTCATAGCGTTGCCGCGCGAGCTGCTTCTTGCGGTCCTTCCCCGCCACTGGCCATGCCCTTTCGCTGTGATCAGGTGAACGTGCAGCGCATAGTAGCGGTACCGGCGCGTAAAAGCGCCGTAAAACGGACGCCGGGGAACGAGGTCACCCTTCCGCCCCGCGGGATAACGCTCCGCGACACGGCGATCGGCGGATCTCGTTCGCGGTGGCCGCGGGCGCGCCGGTACCCTCGAACACGCCCACCGAGATGGTTCTAAGGAAGGACGTCCGTGCTCGTCGCCGGGTTCCCCGCTGGATCGTTCGCCGCGAACTGCTATGTCGTGGCGCCCGCCGCGGGTGAGGAGTGCGTCATCATCGACCCCGGCCAGGACGCCGAGGCAGGCATCGACGAGATCCTGCGCGAGCATCGGCTGAAGCCGGTCGCGGTGCTGCTGACCCACGGCCACATCGACCACGTGTGGTCGGTGGCGCCGGTGTGCGGCGCGAAGGACGTGCCCGCGTTCGTCCATCCGGACGACCGCGACCTGCTGACCGATCCGGCCAAGGGGCTGTCGCTCGGTCCCGGGCAGCAGCTGTTCGGCGGGCTGGAGCTGACCGAGCCGGACGACGTGCGGGAACTGGCCGACGGCGCGGAGCTGGAGCTCGCCGGGCTCCGGTTCACCGTCGACCACGCGCCGGGCCATACGCCCGGGTCGGTGACCTTCCGGACGCCCGCCGCGCAGGAGCTCCCCGACGTGATGTTCTCCGGGGACCTGCTGTTCGCCGGGTCGATCGGCCGCACCGACCTGCCGGGCGGGTCGCACGAGCAGATCCTCGCCAGCCTGGCGCGGGTGTGCCTGTCGCTGCCCGACGAGACCGCCGTCCTGCCCGGCCACGGCCCCCAGACCACAATCGGCCGCGAGCGCGTCACGAATCCGTTCCTCGCGGACACCGCGCCCGCCGACGGGCCCCGCAAGGGACTCTAGGAACCTCACACACATCATGAGTTCGAGCTTCCAGGCCCCCAAAGGGGTCAGTGAATACGTCCCGCCGCGCGCGGACCTGCTGTACGCGGTCCGCGAGGCGTTCGCCGAGCAGGCGCGGCTGGCCGGATACGGCTATCTGGAACTGGCCGTCTTCGAGGACACCAACCTGTTCCGCCGCGGCGTCGGCGAGTCCACCGACGTGGTGTCCAAGGAGATGTACACGTTCGAGGACCGCGGCGGCCGCTCGCTGACGCTGCGGCCCGAGTTCACCGCGTCCGTCCTGCGGTGCGTGCTGGAGAACGGCCTGCACAAGCAGGGCGCGCTGCCGGTGAAGGTGTGGACGACCGGCGCGGCGTTCCGCGCCGAGCGCCCGCAGCAGGGCCGCTACCGGCAGTTCTACCAGCTCGACCTCGAGGCGATCGGCAGCGAGGACCCGCGGGTCGACGCCGAGACGATCGCGATCGCGGCGAACTGGTACCGCTCCCTCGGGCTGACGCGGGTGCGGCTGCTGCTGAACTCGCTCGGCTGCCGCGAGTGCCGTCCGGCCTACCGGGCGCGGCTGCAGGAGTTCCTGCGCGGCCTCGACCTGGACGAGGCGACCCGCGCCCGCATCGAGATCAACCCGCTGCGGGTGCTGGACGACAAGCGCCCGCAGGTCCGCGAGCAGCTCGCCGGCGCGCCGCTGATGGCCGACCACCTGTGCGCGGCCTGCAAGGCGCACCACGACGCCGTCCGGGAGCTGCTGGCCGACCTCGGCATCGAGTGGGAGGACACCCCCACCCTGGTGCGCGGCCTCGACTACTACACCCGGACGACCTACGAGTTCGACCACCCGCTGCTCGGCGCCCAGTCGGGCATCGGCGGCGGCGGCCGCTACGACGGGCTGTCGGAGGACATCGGCGGCCCGCCGCTGCCCGGCATCGGGTTCGGGCTCGGGCTGGACCGGACGATCCTCGCGCTGGAGGCCGAGGGCGCCGAGTTCGCCGCCCGGCCGCGCTGCGAGGCGTTCGGGGTGCCGCTGGGCGGCGCCGCGGAACGCCGCATGTTCGGGCTCGTCGCGGAGCTGCGCCGGGCCGGGGTCGCCGCCGACACGGCGTTCGGCGGCAAGAAGCTGAAGGGCGCCATGAAGGACGCGGACCGGTCCGGCGCCCGGTACGCCGTGATCCTCGGCGAGCGAGATATCGCGGACGGCGTCGCCCAGGTCAAGGACCTGGCCGCGGGCGAGCAGACCGCCGTCCCCCTCGCCGACATCGTCACGACGTTGAAAGAGAGGCTTTCGAAATGATCCGCTCGCACGAGGCGGGGACGCTCCGCAGGGAGCACGCCGGGCAGCAGGTCACGCTGGCCGGCTGGGTGGCCCGCCGCCGCGACCACGGCGGCGTCACCTTCATCGACCTGCGGGACGCGTCCGGCACCGCGCAGGTCGTCTTCCGCGAGGAGGACGCGGCGCACGACCTGCGCTCGGAGTTCTGCGTCAAGGTCGTCGGCGAGGTCCGGATCCGTCCGGAGGGGAACGAGAACCCCGAGCTGCCCACCGGTGACATCGAGGTCGCGGCCGAGACGATCGAGGTGCTGTCGGAGGCCGCGCCGCTGCCGTTCCCCATCGAGGGCGACGTCAACGTCAACGAGGAGATCCGGCTCAAGTACCGCTACCTCGACATCCGCCGGGACGCGGTGGCGCACGCCATGCGCGTCCGGTCGGAGGCGTCGTTCCTCACCCACGAGGTGATGCGCGAGCACGGCTTCGTCAACGTCGAGACCCCGACGCTGACCCGCTCGACGCCCGAGGGCGCCCGCGACTTCCTCGTGCCCGTCCGGCTCAAGCCGGGCCACTGGTACGCGCTGCCGCAGTCCCCGCAGCTGTTCAAGCAGCTGCTCATGGTGGGCGGGCTGGAGCGCTACTACCAGATCGCCCGCTGCTACCGCGACGAGGACTTCCGCGCCGACCGGCAGCCCGAGTTCACGCAGATCGACATCGAGATGTCGTTCGTCGACCAGGACGACGTCCTGCGCGTCGGCGAGGACCTCGTGTCCCGGCTGTGGAAGGAGATCGCCGGGTACGAGATCCCCCGGCCGATCCCCCACATCACCTACGCCGACGCCATGGCGCGGTACGGCTCGGACAAGCCCGACCTGCGGTTCGGCAACGAGCTGACCGACATGACGGAGTACTTCGCCGACACCTCGTTCCGGGTGTTCCAGGCCCCGTACGTCGGCGCGGTCGTGATGCCGGGCGGCGCGTCCCAGACCCGCAAGGAGCTGGACGCCTGGCAGGACTGGGCGAAGTCCCGCGGCGCCCGCGGCCTCGCGTACGTCCTCGTCCAGCCCGACGGGGCGCTCGGCGGGCCGGTCGCCAAGAACCTGTCGGACGCCGAGAAGGAGGGCCTCGCCGCGAAGACGGGCGCGTCCCCCGGCGACGCGATCTTCTTCGGCGCGGGCAAGCGGCACGCCACGCAGGAGCTGCTGGGCGCCGCCCGGCTGGAGATCGGCCGCCGCTGCGAGCTGATCGACGCGTCCGCGTGGGAGTTCGTCTGGGTCGTGGACGCCCCGGTCTTCGAGCCGGTCGAGGACGACAAGGGCGAGCAGATCGGCTGGACGCCGGTGCACCACCCGTTCACCGCGCCGAAGCCCGAGTACGCCGACACCTTCCAGGACGACCCGGGCGCCGCGCTCGCCGACGCCTACGACCTCGTGCTGAACGGCAACGAGATCGGCGGCGGCTCGATCCGTATCCACCGCGCCGAGATGCAGCAGCGGGTGTTCGACGTCCTCGGCATGTCCAAGGAGGAGGCCGAGTCGAAGTTCGGCTTCCTGCTGGAGGCGTTCAAGTTCGGCCCGCCGCCGCACGGCGGCATCGCGTTCGGCTGGGACCGCGTCGTCATGCTGCTCGCCGGGCAGGAGTCGATCCGCGACGTCATCGCCTTCCCGAAGGCCGCGTCCGGGTTCGACCCGCTGACCGCCGCGCCCACGCCGATCACGCCGCAGCAGCGCAAGGAGGCCGGCGTCGACGTGATCCCCGAGGAGGAGCCCGCCGGGAGCTGACCCGCACGCACGGCAGAGGGCGGTCGCCGCGGTGGCGACCGCCCTCTCGCGTGTCCGGCCGGAGGCCCCGGCGCCGCGGGTCAGCGGGTGGCGCCGCTCGTCACGCGGTAGACGTCGTACACGCCGTCGATCGAGCGGACGGCCTTCAGGACGTGCCCGAGGTGCTTGGGGTCGCCCATCTCGAAGGTGAAGCGGCTGACGGCGACCCGGTCGCGGGTGGTGGTGACCGACGCGGACAGGATGTTCACGTGCTGGTCGGACAGCACGCGGGTGACGTCGGACAGCAGCCGCGGCCGGTCGAGCGCTTCGACCTGGATGGCCACGAGGAAGACCGAGTCCTCGCCCGGGGACCACTTGACGTCGATCAGCCGGTCGGGCTGGCTGCGCAGGCTCCCGACGTTGGCGCAGTCGCTGCGGTGCACCGAGACGCCGTGGCCGCGGGTGACGAACCCGACGATGTCGTCGCCGGGGACGGGCGTGCAGCAGCGCGACAGCCGCACCCACACGTCCGGGTCGTCGGCGACGACGACGCCCGGGTCGCCCGCGGGCCGGTTCCGCTTGCGGCGGGTCGGCAGCGCGATCTCGGCGAGGTCCTCCTCGGCGCTCTCCACGCCGCCGAGGGCGTCCACGAGGCGCTGCACCACGTGCTGGGCCGAGACCTGGCTCTCGCCGACCGCGGCGTACAGCGACGACACGTCGGGGTAGCGCATGTCGCGGGCGAGGGCGAGCAGCGCCTCCCCGGACATCATGCGCTGCAGCGGCATGTTCTGCTTGCGCATGGCGCGGGCGATGGCGTCCTTGCCGGACTCGATCGCGGTGTCGCGGCGCTCCTTGGAGAACCAGTGCTTGATCTTGTTGCGGGCGCGGGCGCTCTTGACGAACCCGAGCCAGTCGCGGCTGGGCCCGGCGTCCTGCGACTTGGAGGTGAACACCTCGACGGTGTCGCCGTTGTCGAGGGTCGACTCGAGGGGGACGAGGCGTCCGTTGACGCGGGCGCCGATGCAGCGGTGCCCGACCTCGGTGTGGATCGCGTACGCGAAGTCGACCGGGGTCGCGCCCTGCGGCAGCGCGATGACGTCGCCCTTGGGGGTGAAGACGAACACCTCGGAGACCGACAGGTCGAAGCGGAGGGACTCCAGGAACTCGGCCGGGTCGGCGGTCTCCTTCTGCCAGTCGAGGAGCTGCCGGAGCCACTGCATGTCGCCGGCGCGGCGGCCGCCGACGGTCTCCTCCTTGTACTTCCAGTGCGCGGCGACGCCGTACTCGGCGCGCCGGTGCATCCCCCACGTGCGGATCTGCAGCTCGACGGGCTTGCCGCCGGGGCCGATCACCGTGGTGTGCAGCGACTGGTACATGTTGAACTTCGGCATCGCGATGTAGTCCTTGAACCGGCCGGGGACCGGGTTCCATCGCGCGTGGATCGAGCCGAGGGCGGCGTAGCAGTCGCGGACGCTGTCGACCAGGACCCGGATGCCGACCAGGTCGTAGATGTCGTCGAAGCTGACGTCCCGGGCGATCATCTTCTGGTAGATCGAGTAGTAGTGCTTCGGCCGTCCCGTCACGGTGGCCTTGATGCGGGCCTCGCGCAGGTCGGTGGAGACGTTCTCGATGACCTCTTGCAGGTAGACGTCGCGCCGCGGGGCGCGCTCGGACACCAGCCGGGCGATCTCGTCGAACCGCTTCGGGTACAGGGTGGCGAACGCGAGGTCCTCCAGCTCCCACTTCAGCGTGTTCATCCCGAGGCGGTGCGCCAGCGGCGCGAACACCTCGAGGGTCTCGCGGGCCTTCTTCTCCTGCTTGTGCCGCGGCATGTAGCGCAGGGTGCGCATGTTGTGCAGCCGGTCGCCGAGTTTGATCACCAGGACGCGGATGTCGCGGGACATCGCGACGACCATCTTGCGGACGGTCTCGGCCTCGGCGGCCTCGCCGTACTTGACCTTGTCGAGCTTGGTGACGCCGTCGACCAGGGCGGCGATCTCGTCGCCGAAGTCGGCGGTGAGCTCGTCCAGGCTGTAGGGCGTGTCCTCGACGGTGTCGTGCAGCAGCGCCGCGCAGAGCGTCTCGGTGTTCATCCCGAGCTCGGCGAGGATGGTCGCGACCGCGAGCGGGTGCGTGATGTACGGGTCGCCGCTCTTGCGCTTCTGGTGCCGGTGGTAGTGCGCCGCGACGTCGTAGGCGCGTTCGATGAGCCGGAGGTCCGCCTTCGGGTGGGTGTTGCGGACCGTCTTGATCAGTGGTTCCAGTACCGGGTTCATGGCGGTTCCGCGCTGGGCGCCCAGCCGTGCGAGCCTGCGGCGCACCCGGGCGGCGGACGGCGGGACGGTGGTGGTCGCGGAGGCGCCCCGGTCGGCGGGGTCCTCCTCGGTGTGGGACGCGGGGCCCGGCCGGGCGGCCCCGGCCTCGCCCCCGGTGCCGCCCGGGGTGGCCCCGGCCCGACGCGGGTCTGGTCCACCCCCTGCCCCACCAACCCCCCGGGGCGGCCGGGGGGGCGGTGCTGGGGGGCGCGGCCCGCGGGGGGCTCGCCGCCCCCCCCGCGCGCGGCGGGGCGCACCGGGCCGCCGCCCGCGCCGCGCGCCGCCCGCCCGCCGCGCCGGGCGGGCGCACCGCCGCTCTCCGCCTGCCCTGAACGGGGG
>NZ_QHJN01000057.1:0-43074 GCF_003947565.1 Actinomadura sp. WAC 06369
GCCGTCGGTCTCGAAGAGGGACGCGTAGGCGGGGTCGGCGGCCATCGCGGCGAGGTCGGTGACGACGGGCGCGCGCGGGGCGCCGTCCACCGGGGTGTGGACGGCGGTGCGGAGCAGGCGGGCGGCGGGACGCGGTCGTCGCCGAGCTGGCGGTGGCGGCGATCGGGGCGGTCGCGCTGGCGATCCCGCACACCCGGGGGCCGCGCGACGTCGCCCGGCTGCTGGAGCTGTCGCGGGCCGCCGCGCTCGTCACCGTGCCCGGGATGATCGACGCGGTGGACGTCCCGGCCCGCACCCGGGTGTGGACGCCGCACCGCCGGATCGACGGGTCCGGCGCCGGGGCGCGGTCGCTGGACGACGCGGGCGCCGCGGAGGTCCGGTCCTGGCGGCCCGCCCGGCCGGACGCCGAGGCCCCGGCGCGGCTGCTCGTGTCGTCGGGGTCGGAGTCGGCGCCGAAGATGGTCGCGTACTCGCACAACGCGATGGCGGGCGGGCGCGGCAACTACGTGGCGGCGCTCGGCGGCGGCGCGCCGATGCGGGCGCTGCTGCTGGTGTCGCTGGCGTCCGCGTACGGGTCGCTCGGGACGTCGGTGGTCCTCGCGCGGCTCGGCGGCACGCTCGTCCTGCTGCCCCGGTTCGACGCGGCGGCGGCGCTGCGCGCCGTCGAGCTGCACCGGCCGACGCACCTGTTCGGCGTCCCGACGATGCTGTGGCGGATGACCGAGGCGGAGGCCGCCGCGGACGTGTCGTCGCTGCGCGCCGTCGTGTCCAGCGCGGGCCCGGTGCACGGGCACGTGGTGGAGGCGTGCACGCGCCGGTTCGGGATCGCGCCCGTGAACATCTACGGGTCGAGCGACGGCGTCAACTGCCACACCGGGCGCGTGCCGGGCGGGTGGCGGCCGGGGCTCGCGGGGGTGCCCGACCCGGACGTCGCGGAGATCAGCGTCCGCGACCCGCGGGGGCGGCCGCTGCCGCCGGGGGAGGCGGGCGAGATCTGGGCGCTCGGCCCGATGACGCCGCTCTGCTACGTCGCGGCGCCCGAGCTGGACGCGCGGCACCGCGCCCCCGGCGGGTGGGTGCGCAGCGGCGACCTCGGCCGCCTCGACCCGGACGGGACGCTCTGGGTGCTCGACCGGCTGAAACGCGTCGTCATCCGCGGCGGCGTCGGCCTGTCCCCGGCGGAGGTGGAGCGGGAGCTGTCCTCCCACCCGGGCGTCGCGGACGTGCACTGCGTGCCGGTCCGGGACCGCGACCTCGGCGAGCGGATGTGCGCGTGCGTCGCGCCGCCGCGCGGGGCGCCGCCGCCGACGCCCGCCGCGATGCTCGACCACCTGCGGGAGCGCGGCCTCGACAAGCGGCGGCTCCCGGAGCGCTTCCTGGTGCTGGACGAGCTGCCGCTCGGGCCGACGGGCAAGGTGTGCGCCGCGACGCTCGCGCGGCTCGCCGCCGAGTCCGCCGTGCCCGCCGACGCCGGGAGCGGCCGGTGACCGCGGTCGTCGGCGCCCGCGAGCGGCACCGCCTGCTGGGCGAGGCGTACGACCCGATGACCGTGGAGAACCTCGCCCGGACGGGGGTGGGGCCCGGCTGGCGGTGCCTGGAGGTCGGCGCGGGCGACGGGGGCGTCGCGGCGTGGCTGGAGCGGCGGGTCGCGCCGGGCGGGCGCGTGACCGCCACCGACGTGCGTCCCGATCCGCAGGCCGCGGGCCCGCGGGTGACGCGGCACGACATCGTCCGGGACCCGCTGCCGGACGGCGGGTACGACCTCGTGCACGCGCGGCTGGTGCTGCGGCTGCTGCCGGAGCGCGACGCCGTGCTCGGCCGGCTGCTCCGCGCGCTCAAGCCGGGCGGCGTCCTGCAGCTCGACGAGTTCGACGCGTCGGCCGCGCCCGCGCTGGACGTGCCGAGCGCGGCGGCGCGGGAGCTGTACGACACGTTCACCGCGGCGAAGAACCGGCTGATGGCGCGCGCCGGGGTCGATGTCGCGTGGGGGCGGCGCGCGGTGCGCGCGCTGGTCGCGGCGGGGTTCACCGAGGTCGCGGCCCGGTCGCGGGTGGAGGTGTGGGACGCGGGGGCGCCGGGCCTGCGGCTCCTCGCGCACCACGCGCGGCACCTGGAGGACGAGTTCGTCCGGGAGGGGATGACGCCGGGGCAGCTCGACGGGGTGCGGGAGCTGCTGGCCCACCCGGGTTTCCGCGCCTGCTCCTACACCATGTACTCCGTCCAGGGCCGGCGCCCACGGGAGGTTCGATGACGTCGCAAGCGAAGGACGCGCGCGCGAAGGGCGGGCGGTTCGACGTCCGCGCCGCCGCGCCGGAGGCGCACGCCGCGATGGCCGCCTTCGACACCGCCGCGGGTGCCGGGCTCGACCCGGCGCTCGCCGAACTCGTCCGCGTCCGCGCGTCCCGGCTGAACGGCTGCGCGATGTGCCTGGCGATGCACACCGACGCCGCGCGCCGGTTCGGGGAGGACGAGCGCCGCCTGCGGGCGCTCGCGTCGTGGCGGGACAGTCCGCTGTTCGACCGCGCCGAGCGGGCGGCGCTCGCGCTGACGGACGCGATGACGGCGGTCGGCGACGGGGTCCCGGGCGGGGTGGTGGACGCCGCCCGCGGCCACTTCGGCGACGCCGGGCTGGCGCACCTGATGTGGACGATCGCCGCGATCAACGCGTGGAACCGGGTCGGCGTCGCGGCGGCGTCGGCGGCCCGCGAAGAAAGGTGATCATGGCACCATTGCGGTCATGAGCGACCGAACCTCCCGGAAAGCCGTCGCGGTCGCGGTGACCTGGCTGCTCCTCGGCATCGCGGGAGTGCTCGGCGCCGTTGCGACGGTGCTGGTCGCGGTGCCGGGGCGGCTCGCCGACCAGGCCGCGTTCGACGCCGCGCGGGACTGCCCGGCGGCGCCGCGCGAACCCGCCGACTGCCTGTGGAAGCAGGAGTTCGTGATCTCCGACATCCACCTGTACTCGGGCCGGGGCAGCGAGATCACGGCGACGCTCACCGACCGCGCGGGCGACGTGTGGCCGACCGAGTACAGGACGAACGAGCCCCTCCTGGACGACCTGGACGACGGCGACACGGTCGTGGGCACGATCTGGCTCGGCGAGGTCGTGCGGATCGCCGCGCCGGGGGGCACCCAGAAGACGATGGCGGACCCCGGGGGATTCGCGGAGAGCGCCGTGGGAACCGCGCTCGTCGCCGGCCCCACCGGCCTGCTGCTGATCGTCGCGAGCGGGTGGCGGCTGAAGCACCGCACCCGGGAGTCGGCGCCGCGGGGGCTGACGGGCCTCCTGTGGTTCACCGGCGGGCAGGCGGCGGGCTCGCTCGCCCTCGGGCTGCTGGTGATCGTTCAGGGCTGGTCCATCTGGCTCATCCCCGGGCTGTGGCCGGTGATGGCCGCGCCGCTCGCGGGGCTCACGGCCCTGGCCGTCCGGAAGGCGGACGACCTGTCGGCGGCCCTCGGCGGCACCGGCTCCGCCCCCGCGCCCTAAATGCGTGGAGAACGCGGGGAGCGGCCGGGAGAGTGGGGGCGTGGCTTACGGGGACACCGGACGGACGGGCGCGGTGCGCGCTCCGGAGATCGACCTGCTCGACCGGCGCGCCCTGGAGCGGTGGGCGCCCGCCGACCCGCGGGTCGTGGACGAGGCGCGGCGGCTGAAGGAGCGCGCGCTGCTCGACCTCGGGATGACGCACAGCGCGGTCGCGTCCTGGCTGTACAGCAAGTGCCACCACCAGATCCCGACGACGGCGGTCGGCACGGCGGCCGTGGTGGCGGCGGGCGACGGGTCGTGCCTGCTGCTCTACAACCCGGACTTCTTCCTCGGCATCGGCATCGAGGGCGTCCGGTTCGTCCTGTTCCATGAGGCCCGGCACGTCGTCCAGCGGCACCTGTTCGCCGACCCCGACCTGCGGGCCGACCCGGTGTTCACGCTCGCCTGCGAGGTCACCGTGAACCACGTGGCGCTGGCCAGGCTCGGCGGCGGGCTGCCCGAACTGGACGGCCGCCCGGTCGGGGTCTCGCCCCGGGACGTGTACGGGGCGTACGTCCGGGACCTCGGCGCGCAGGGGCTCCGGCCGCGGCGCTACGAGGAGTGGATCGACACCGACATGAGCGTCTACCGGGAGCTGCGGCGGATGCGGAACCCGCCCGGCGTCGAGCACGCCGTCTGCGTCCACGTGCTCCTCGACGTGCTCGACCAGGAGACCGTCGACCGGATCGGCGCGGACGTCCTGCGCAGCGTCCTCGTCGCGGCCCGGCGCGGCGACCGCGCCGCCCGCGGCGAGCTGCTCGACCTGCTGCGCCGCACCGAGGGCGGCGGGGAGCGCGCCGACCGGATCTGGGGCGACCTCGGCGCGCACGCGCTGCGCGGGCGGACGTCGGCGACGCGGCGGGTCGACTGGTGGCAGCGCTGGCTCGTGGACGTGCTCGGCTCGCGGCTCGCCGAGGGCGAGCGGCTCGTCTACCCGAAGAAGCGCGGCGCGCTGCTGGCGGCCCTCGGGCACGAGCCGATGCTCGCGCGGCGCGGGCAGCGGCGGCTGAAGACGCTCGTCATCGCGCTCGACACGTCCGGGTCGATGCCGGACGGCGTGGTCGAGTGGCTGGCCGCGCTCGTCGGCCGCATCGACGGGGTGGAGGCCGACTGGGTCGCGTTCGACGCGACGGTGAAGCCGTTCGTGCCGGGCGAACCGCTGCGCGGCGGCGGCGGGACGAGCTTCAGGGCCGTCCAGGCGTACGCGGAGAGCCGGGACGACCCGGTGGACGCCGTCGTCGTCGTCACCGACGGGCACGCCGAGCGCATCGCCCCCGCGGAACCCGGCAAGTGGATCTGGCTGATCACGCCCGGCGGCGACGAATGGCCCGAGCACCGGGACCCGCCGATGGCCTGCCACCGGGTGGAACCCGTCTGATCACGATGGATCCCGAAATTGGCTACGGTGACGCCCTATGAGCCCGCACGGTAAGACGACGCGCGCCCGCGACATCGCGCGCTGCACCGCCGGCCTGCTGCGGTTCGCGACCCCCGGCGAGACGGACGCGCTGCTCGGCCACCTGCCGGACGGCCGCGTCGCGCACGCCGTGCGGAGCCACGGGACGCCGAACCGCGTCGTCATCGAGGCGCTGCTGCGGCGCGGCCGCCCCGGCGACCTCGACGCGCTCGTCACGCACGCCCTCACGGTCGGCGACCCGCCGTCGCTGCTCGGCCGGCTCCTCGACCTCGACAGCCCCGAGGTCAACGAGGCGTTCGTCGGTGCCGACGCCGCGCTCACCCGCCTGCCGCGCAACCTGCGCCGCCAGCTCGCGCACCAGACGTCCCGCCGCGACGGGACCACGCCGCGCCCGCTGCCCGACCGCCTGCGCGAGGCGCTGCCGTCCGCGAAGGCCCCGGAGAGCTTCGACCACGCGCTGCTCTACGCGGCCGACCCCGAGCAGGCCGGGGCCGCGCTCCGCTTCCTCGGCGCGGGCGCCGACCCGCACGGCGCCGTCCAGGCGTGCCGCACCCTGCTGGACGCCCGCCGCCACCACGAGATCCGCGACCTCGTCGACCGGGACCGGCTGCCCGCCTACCGCTGGGGGCCGGACGGCACCGAGCCGAGCGTCCTCGCGTACGCGCGGGCCGCGCTGCGCGGCGAGGAGGGCGAGCGGGCGCTGCGCGAGCTGTCCGGACGGGTGCGCGGCGCCGAGTTCCTGCGGACGATCGCCGAGATCTCCGACGCGCACGCGTGCGGGCCCGGCCGGGGGAGCCGCCCGGTGTTCCGCACCGTCGTGGACCGCCGCCACCCCGGCATCCCCCGCGTGGGCTGGGCCGACGTCCTCGCGGACGAGCCGCGCCGCCGGGCCGCCGACGGGCCGTTCCCGCTCCGCGCGGCCCGCTTCATGGCGAAGCGCACCGACCTGCCCCTCGACCTCGCGCGGCTGCTCGCCGCCGACCATCCGGCCCTGGCCGTCTTCCTCGCCGACCCGGCGCCGGAGGTGCTCGCCGACCTCTGCGGGCGCGGGCCCGTCCCGGGCGCGGACGTGGTCCTCAAGGTCGTCGGGAACGGCCTGGCGGCCGGCACGTTCACGCCCGAGTTCGTCGTCGAGACCGTCCCGGAGGACACGCTGCGGGTCGTGGCGGAGTCGCTGTGGCTGCCCGCGACGCGGGGCACCGCCCGGATCCGTGCGCTCCTCGGCCTCGCCGGGGACGTCCGGCTCGCCCCGGCGTTCACCGACGAGACCGGGCACGGCCGCACCCGCCGCCTCCGCCGCCCCGGCCTGGCGCCGCACTGGGACGCCGCGCTGATCTACGGTTCGGACGCCGCGCGGCTGTTCGAGCGGCCCGGCGGCACGACCGCCGACGAGGTGCTGGCCGCCGCGCCCGCCGACGCGGTCCTCGCGCCCGGCACCGGCGCCGCCCCCGACCCGCGCGTCCTGCGCCGCCTCGCCGAGCACGTGGACCGGCACCTCGGCGGCCGTCCCGAAGCCTGGCTCGTCGCGCTCCGGCTGCTGGAGGACGGCTTCGTCGGCACCCTCCCCGAACTGCTGGAGACCGCCGGGGCCGTCACCAGCTGACGACCCGGTAGTCCTTCAGCAGGACCCCGTGCGGCGGGTCCCCGCCGCGCTCGCCCCGCACGATCGGGTCGTACACGCGGGCCGCCGCGTCCACGACGTCCAGCGGCGGGCGGAACCCGGCGGCGGCCCGCCGCGCCCGGTCCGGCTCCGGCTGCTGGTCGGTGAACCAGCCCGGGTCGACGCTCGTCACGTACACGCCGCGCTCCGCCAGCTCCGGCGCCGCCGTCAGCGTCAGCATGTTCAGCGCGGCCTTCGCCATGTTCGTGTGCGGATGCTCCGACCCCTTGTAGTACCGGCCGAACCGCCCCTCCGCCGCCGACACGTTCACCACGTACCGCCGCGGGTGCGGGGACGCCTCCAGCAGCGGGCGCAGCCGCCCGAGCAGCACGAACGGCGCGGTCGCGTTGATGAGCTGCACCTCGATCAGCTCCACCGGGTCGACCTCGTGCACCAGCCGCGTCCACGAGTTGACCGGCGACGGGTCGGGCAGCAGCCCCGCGACGTCCACGGTGCCCGACGCGGTCGCCACCGGCGGCCCGCCCGGCCCCGGCGGGAGCGCCGCCCGCCCCTCGACCGCCAGCAGCTCCGCGTACGCCTCCGGCGGGTGCCGCAGCGTCTGCGCCGCCAGGTTCACCAGGACGTCCAGCGGTTCGCCCGCCGCGACCCGCTCGTCGCACCAGCGGACGAGCGCCGGGACGTCCCGCAGGTCCATCCCGGTGACGGTGAGCCGGTCCCACCACGCGTCCCGGTCGGGCACGGCCGCGAACCGCCGCCGGGCGTCCACCGGGAACCGGGTGAGGGCCGTCACCGCCGCGCCGTCCCGCAGCAGCTTCAGCACCAGCTCGAACCCGGCCTTCACCCGCCCGCCGGTGACGATCGCGCGCCGCCCGGTCAGGTCGGCGCGCGCGTCGCGGCGCGCCCGGTGCTCGGCCGCGCACGGCGGGCACAGGCGGTGGTAGAAGCCGTCCAGGTCGCGGAAGTGCGCCCGGCAGACGTAGCAGACCTGCAACCCGCCCAACCGGGCCGGGCTCGCGCCCGGGTGCCGCGCCGCCGGTGCGGCGTCCGGTTCGCTGCCCGGTTCGCTGTCCGGTCCGGCGGGCGCCGGGAGCGCCGCCCCGCCCGGCGCCGCGACGGGGGCGCCCTCGACGCGGCCCGCGGCGCCGGTCGCCGTTCCGGCGAGGATCTCGGCGTCCGCCTCCGCGCGGCGCCGCCGCCGCGCCGCCCGCTCCCGTCCCCGCGTCCGCCGGACGAACGCGGACACCGCCGCCCGCACCCGTTCGAGGTCGGGGTCGCCGTCGGGCGCGTCCGCCAGTTCGGCGAGGACGCGCAGGCACGTCGCCACCTCGTCGTCGCGCATGCACGCCATTAAATCGGGTGATCCCGGGCGTCGCGGACCGCTTCACTGGTCGCATGAGCATGCCGGACGGGCCGCGGCTGGCCCACTTCATCGACACGATGATCGACCTGGGCATCACCGGGCAGGTCTTCGGCGAGCACGGGATCGGGAAGACCTCCACGTTCTTCCACCACGTCCGCACCCTCGACGGCGTCCGGCTCGTCTACGTGCCCGCGGCGAACCTCACCCCCGACGACCTGCTCGTCAACGCGCCCGTCCGGCGGCCCGGCGACGGGGAGCTGGTGCTGCGGCAGCTCATCATGCGGCAGCTCAAGCCCGGCAAGCCGTTCGTGCTGCTCATCGACGACTCGCTGCAGGCGGGCGCCACCATCCAGTCGCAGCTCATGCAGATCGCCTGCACCTGGACGCTCGGCGAGCACGACCTCCGCGCGCTCGGCTGCATCGGCGTGTTCCTCACCGACAACGAGTCCCTCGACGAGACCGCCGCGCGCCGCACCGACCTCGCCGTCCTCGACCGGATGGCGACGCTGCGCGTCACCGCCGCCGACACCGCGTGGCGCCCCGCGCTGTCCCGCAAATTCCGCGGCGTCGACCTGACCGGCGTGTTCCGCGTGTGGGCGTCGCTGCCGCCCGCGCTGCGGCGCCTGCTGTCCCCGCGCACCCTGGAGCACGTCATCGACTGCGGCCTCGCCGGGTTCCCCCTCGCGTGGGGGCTGCCGCTGGTGGACGGGCGCCGCCTCGCCCTCGCGGAGCCCGGGGCCGACGGGCGCCCCGGCCCGGACCAGGCCCCGGACGTCCTCGACCGCGTCGCCGCCGAGCTGCGCCGGGCGGGCGCGGACGCCCCGAACCCCGCGCACGTCCCGGACGCCGTCCGCCGCGCGGTCCGCGCGGCCCTCGACCGCCGCTGGGCCGTGCTCGTCCAGGGCCCGCCCGGCTGCGGCAAGACGGAGGTGGTCAAGGAGGTCGTGCGGGAGGAGCTCGGCACCGACCCGCTGTACTTCTCGCTGCCCGTCACCAACGTCGAGGACCTGTGCGCGCCCGTCCCCACCCTCGACGGCACCCTCGACAACCTCCTGGCCGCGCCGTTCGTCGGCGACGGCGACAAGGCGATCGTGTGGGACGAGTACAACCGCCCGAAGGACAAGGCCGCGTTCGCGCGCCTCATGGAGATCACCCAGGAGTGGTCCCTGGCCGGGCGCCGTATCGAGGGGCTCCGCGCGCAGATCGCCCTGCAGAACCCGCCGTACCACCTGGGGCGGAAGCTGCTCGTGGCCCGCAACACCATCGCGCAGGCGTCCCGCTTCACCGCGTCGCTGGAGATCGACCCCGAGGACATCCCCGCCAACGAGTGGCTGATCTCCCGGTACGGGCCGACCGCCGAGACCGTCCTGGAGTGGTGGAAGAACGACATCGACGACGAGGGCCGGCAGTGGATGACCAAGCGGACCCTTGAGCGGCTCATCCGGCTGCACGGCCGCGGGCTGCCGCTCGACGTCGCGAAGATCTACCTCGGTGACGGCGACTACGCGCCCGTGCCGCTCACCGACCTGGAGGCCCGGCTGTCGCGCCGTCCGGTCACCGGCCTGCGCGAGCTGTCCGCCGACCTCGACGCCTGGACCGGGCGGCTCCGCGACGCGCCGCCCGAGGGCTCGGACGCGACGGACACCGTCCACCGCGTCCTCGCGAACGCGGAGCTGTCGCAGCTGGAGGCGCACGCGGAAGCCGTCGCGGCGCTCGCGCCGCTGCTCCCGCCGAAGCTCAAGGCCACCTACCTGATCGGCGCCGACCCCGCCCGGCAGCGGTTCTGGACGTCGGTGTTCGTCAGCGGACGAGGCTGAGCGCGCCGGGCGCCACGCCGACCTCGACGCGCGACCCCCACGACAGTGTCAGCCGGTCGGCCTCCATCCCGTCGCCGAACACGACCAGCCCGTCCGTCTCGGACACCAGCTCCAGGGTCTCGGCCGCCGCCAGCCGCCCCTCCGTGCGGGACGTGCCGGTGGCGGGCGACGGCCACGCCTCCCGGACGAACCAGGCGAGGCCGGGCTCGGCCGGTTCGGGCAGCCGCAGGCCGCTGCCGCGCTCCAGCCACACCGACCGGCACCAGCCGGTCGCGCCGGTGCCGGTCGCGACCAGGACGCCCGAGGACGACTGGCGCTCGGCGTCCCCGCCGCAGGAGAGCCGGTAGCGGGCGGACTGGTGGCCGGGGTGCCCGACGAACACCTCGTTCAGCGCGGTCAGCCCGGTCCCGTCGTCGGTGACCGCCCGCACCATCGCGCGCCGCTCGGTGGCGGCGCGTCCGGCGGCGACGGTCCGCAGCAGGTCGGCGCACGCGTCGACGGGGTGGGGGACGAGCACGCCGGGGTTGCGCCCGGGATCGGGGTCGAGGCCGACGACGGGCTGCCCGTCCAGGTATTTGGCGGTGTTGGCGACCAGTCCGTCCGGCCCGACGACGACCACGATGTCGTCGGGCGCGAACAGGAAGCGGTCCAGGTCGGCGCGCTCCACGAGGCCGCGCCGCCACGCCACCGGGATCGCCGCCGCGACCCGCGCCAGCGCGTCCGCGGTCGCGGCGTGCGCGGCGTCCACCGGGGCGATGTCGCGGCCGCGGGACCGCAGGAAGAACTCCGCCTGCCCGCGGCTGCCGTGCCGGGCGAGCAGCTCCTCGTACTCGGTGCGGCGGTGCACGACGACCGCGCGCGGCGCGAGCGTCACGCCCGCCCCCGCGGCGCCGCCTGCCCGGTCCGCGCGCGCGGGGCGGGCGGGGCGTCGTCCCGCGGCGGCGCCAGCCGGGCCAGCGCGCCGGTCAGCAGGTCGGGGGTGAGGTTGAGCTGCCCGATCTCCGGCAGCCGCTGGGCGAGCGTGTCCGCCGCCAGCGCCAGCAGGATCGCCGGGTCCATGTCGCGGTAGACGGCCAGGTGCGCGGCGTTCGCCTCCGCCTCGGCGGCGCCCAGCTCCCGCCGGTTCTCCGCCTGCGTCGCGGCGGCCAGCTTCTCCCGCTCCGCCGCGGCCTGCGCCGCGACCCACGCCGCCGCCGCGTCCTCCTCGGCGCGCCGCCGCGCGTTCTGCCCGCGCCGCGCGACGAGCCGCTCCTCCCGCTGCGCCAGCTCGATCTGGTTCTGCATCTCGTTCTCGGCGATGGCCCGCTCCCGCTCGACCGCGAGGGCGCGCCGCTCGTACGTCGCCCGGTCGGCCTCCTGCTGCACCTCCTCGCGCGCGGGCGTCTGCAGCGCCCGCTCCACGTCCGCCTCCGGGCGGACGGCGACGACCCGGACGCCGACGATCGTGATGCCGGTGTCGGCGAGCCGCGCGTCCCCGGCCAGCCCCGCCGACACCGCGTCCCGGAGGGCGACCGGACCCGCGGTGATCGCGTCCCGCAGCGCCATCCCGGCGGCGAGCGTCAGCGCGTGCTGCTGGGCGCTCTCGGTGAGCATCGTGGCGACCTGGTCGAGCGGCGCCGACCGCCACGCGCCGGTCTCCGGGCTGATGGCGAAGTCGAGCCGCCGCGCCGCCAGCTCCGGCTGCTCGATCCGGTACGTGACCGTCGCCTGGACGCTGACGTCCTGGTAGTCGGCGGTGCGGGCGTGGAAGAGCAGCGGGAGCTCCCGGTCGTCCACCGGCACCTCGCTGATCACCGCCGACAGCGGGCGGAACCAGAACGACACCCCCACGCCCTCGTGCACCGGCTTCCCGCGCCGCAGGTGCCGGACGTACGTGGTGGGCGCGCCCCTCAGGTGCCGCAGCAGCGGCCTGCGCTGAACGTCCGCCATGATGCCTCCCGTTTTGTCGTCATCAGGACGGTAAGGGGGGAGATAGTTATTCTCAAGCTGATAACAACATCCGTCAGTGTGATGTGCATCACCTCCCCTCCCCGGCTGTCGGTGGCGGATGCTCGACTTCTCCGCATGGACCATGAGCAGCTGGCCGAAACCGTCCTCCGCGCCAAGCACGCGACGGCCCTCGACCTGAGGTGCCCCGTGCCCGGCCACCCGGACGGGCACGAGTGCTTCCCCGTCCCCGGTGACGTGGACGGCCTGGTGAAGGAGCTCACCCGCAAGTGCGCGGGCCCCTACACCGCGGTCCACGGGCTGCCGCCGCTGTCCTTCGACGGCGGCCACGACTGGACGCACGCCTGGCTCTGGGCCTCGCGGGCGGTGGCGGTCGGGCGCGACCCGGACGGCCGTCCCGCCGTCGCCGTGGTGGAGCGGTCCCTCACCCGACCGGACGACCTGCCCGCCGACATGCCCTGGCTCGACCGGCTGATCGCGATCACCGACGGCGCTCCGGCGCCGGTGCCCCCGCCCGACTGGGCGTCCGTCGAGAAGCGGCTGGGCACGCCCCTGCCCGGCGACTACAAGCGGCTCGTCGAGACGTTCGGCTGCGACGGCCTCTTCGACGAGTTCTTCCACGTCTTCGACACGGAGGAACTGATCTCGTACTGGGAGTACTTCGCCGGCGACGACCCCGCGTCCGGCGGCCTTCCGGGCTGGCCCCTGCCCGGCGGGCTGATCCCCTGGTCGAGCAACGAGCATCACGAGACGTTCTGGTGGATCGCCGAAGGCCCCGACCCCGACCGCTGGCCCGTCTACGCCGTGACCGAACTCGACGAGGGCACCCGGTTCGACTGCACGGCCACCGAGTTCCTGTTCCGCCAGATGACCGATCCCGACTTCCCTTTCCACTCGCCGGCCGACCACATCACCGGCCACTGGTTCAGCGCGTTCGTCCGCTCCGATTCCTGACGGACGCGCCCGAACCGGACGGCCGTCCGGAGCGTCTCCTCCCGTGGAAGATCAACACGAGAGGTGTCGCAGTGCTGCCGCTTCACGACGACGACCCGCCCGCCGTGGGCCCGTACGCGCCGGTCGCGCTCCTCGGCCACGGCCGGCGGGGACCCACCTACCTCGGCCGGGCGCCCGGCGGGCGCCCGGTGGCGGTGACGCTGGTCCGTCCCGGGCTCGCCGCCGAGGAGGGGTTCCGCCGCCGGTTCGCCGCCGAGGTCGCGGCGGCCCGCCGGGTCGGCGGCGCCCGCAACGCGCGGGTCGCGGACGCCGACCCGCACGCCGACCGGCCCTGGCTCGCCGCCGAGTACGTCCCCGGCCCCTCGCTGGCGGAGACCGTCGCCGAGCGCGGTCCGCTCCCGGCCCGCACGGTCCGGACGCTCGGGGCGGGGCTCGCCGAGGGCCTCGCCGCCCTGCACGCCTGCGGGCTGGTGCGCCGCGACCTGCACTCCGGCGACGTGATCCTCACCGCGGACGGCCCGCGCATCGTCGGCTTCGGCACCGTCCGGACAGCGGAGGACGACCCGGGCACCGAGGACGGGGAGGCCGCCCGGTCGGCGCTGTACCTGACGCCCGAGCAGATCCGCGGCGACTGGGAGGTCCGGGACGCCACCGACGTGTACGCCCTCGGCAGGGTGCTGGTGTTCGCCGCCACCGGCGCCGTGCCCTTCGACGGGCAGTCGATGGAGACGATCCTGCGCGGGCTCCTCCACGAGGCACCCGACCTGACCGGCGTGCCCGCCGACCTGCGCGACGTGGTCGCCGCGCGGACCTCTTCGGCCGTCGGCGCCGCGGCGGTCCTGGCGGCCGGCGCCGCGGTCGGCGCCGCCCTGCTCCGGGCGCGGGCCCGGCGTCCGGCGCCCGCGTGACCTGCGTCGTCCGGAGCGAACCGGGGCGATCTGGAGCAAATCATCGGCTCGGCGCACATCCCCTGACCGCCCGGCCATTTTCGAACGGACACGCCGGGTCCGGCGAATCACGGTTAGGTGCGATTTCGTACTAGCTTGTGGGATGAGGGTGGCTGGTGAGGGGACGTAAAAGTGCGGGAGCAGAGGGCTGCGGGCGGATTTGACCCGAATGTGCCGAACATTGCGCGGATGTACGACTACTACCTGGGTGGCAAGGACCATTACACCGCCGACCGGCTCCGCGCCGAGGAAGCGATCGCGGCCGATCCCACGCTCCCCGTCCTGATCAGGGAGAACCGCGCTTTCCTCGGACGCGCGGTCCGCCACCTCGCCGAGCAGGGCGTCGACCAGTTCCTCGACATCGGCACCGGCCTGCCCACGCAGCAGAACGTCCACCAGATCGCCCAGTCGGTGAACCCCGACGCCCGGACCGTCTACGTCGACTACGACGACCAGGTCGTCGCGCACGGCCGCGCGCTGCTCGCCGGGTCGCACGTCACCCGGATGATCGAGGCCGACCTGCGGCGGCCCCGCGACATCCTGGAGCACCCGGAGCTCGATCTCCTCGACCTCACCAGGCCCGTCGCGCTGCTCCTCGTGGCGACCCTGCACTTCGTCCCCGACGAGGACGACCCGCCCGGCATCATGGCCGAGCTCCGCGAGGCCCTCGCGCCCGGCAGCCACCTCGTCATGACCCACGCCTCCGCCGACGGCGTCCCCGACGTCGTCGCCAAGGTCGTCGAGGTCTACAACCGCACGTCCGCTCCCGGAACGCCCCGCACCCTCGAGCAGGTCACCGCCCTGTTCGGGGAGTTCGAACCCGTCGAGCCCGGACTGGTGTGGGCGCCGCTGTGGCGTCCCGACCACCCGGTCGACCCGGACCGGGCCCGGCAGACGTGGTTCTACGCGGGGGTCGGACGCAAACCCTAGAGGGTCCACCGAGCGAGGAGGACGTATGCAGGCGACGACGGTCGGGGCCGCACTGCGGGACGCGGCGGCCAGGGGCGGCACGTTCCTGTACGACGGCGACGACACCATCACCTACCCCGCCTTCGACGAACTCGCCGACCGCGTCGCGTCCGGGCTGCTCGCCCGCGGCGTCGGCCGCGGCGACCGCGTCGGGCTGCTCGGGCCCAACACCCCGCAGTGGCTCGCCGTCTTCTTCGGCGCGGCCCGCATCGGCGCCGTCGTCGTCCCGCTGAACGTCCGGTACCGGGAGGCCGAGCTGGCGTACATGCTCGGCCAGAGCGGCGCCCGGACGGTCGTCTCCGCCGGCGCCGCCGGCGGGTTCGACTTCGCCGCGTTCTTCGACGGGTTCCGGCCGCGCATCCCCGGCGTCCGCGACTTCGTGTTCTTCGGCACCGGCTTTCCCGGCGCGGGCTCGTTCGACGACCTCGCCGCCGCACCGCCCGACCCGGCGGCGCTCGCCGCGGCCCGCACCGCCGTCGACCCCGGCGACCCGCTGCTGATCCCCTACACCTCGGGCACCACCGGACGCCCGAAGGGCGCGGTGATCACGCACGGCGGCCTGCTCGCGTCGGCGTCCGCGCAGGCCGCGCACCTCGGCATGGACGAGCGGGACGTGCTGCTCGGCCACCTGCCGTTCAACCACGTCGGCGGCATCACCTGCACGATCGCGGCCGCGCTGGCCGCGGGGTCGGCGGTGGCGCTGCTGCCCGCGTTCAGCCCGGACGGCGCCCTGCGCGCCGTCGAGCGCCACCGGGTGACGCTGCTGAGCGCCGTCCCGACGATGTTCACGCTGATGCTCGGGCACGCGAGCCTCCCCGAGCGGGACGTCTCGTCCGTCCGGACGTGCGTCGCGGGCGGCTCCAACGTCGAGCCCGCACTGGGCGAGGAGATCCGCCGTGCCTTCCCGGGCGCGTCGCTGTACGGGCTGTACGGCCTGTCGGAGTCGTCGGGCGCGTGCGTGCTGTCCGGGACGGACGACGACGCCGAGACGGTCGCGCGGACCCTCGGCGTCCCGATCGGCGGCTTCGAGGCCCGGACGGTCGGCGCGGACGGGGCCGTCCTCCCGGCGGGGGAGACCGGCGAGCTCCAGATCCGCGGCGGCTGCGTCGCCGCCGGCTACTGGGACATGCCCGAGGAGACCGCGGAGGCGTTCCTGCCGGACGGCTGGCTCGCGACGGGCGACATGGCGCTGCTGGAACCGGACGGGCACGTGGTGCTGCGCGGCCGCAAGAAGGAGATGTACATCCAGGGCGGCTTCAACGTGTACCCGGTGGAGATCGAGAACGTGCTCGGCGCGCACCCGAAGGTCGCGATGGTCGCCGGGTTCGGCGTCCCCGACGACGTCCTCGGCGAGGTCGGCTGCTGCTACGTGGTGCCCCGCCCGGACGGCGACCCGCCCACGGCGGACGAGCTGGCCGCGTACTGCCGGGAGCGGCTCGCCGACTACAAGGTGCCGCGCCGCTTCGTGATCACCGCCGAGGTCCCGCTGACGCCCGTCGGCAAGATCCACAAGGCGCTGCTGCGGGAGCGGCACGCGGCGGTCCCGGCCGACTAGGCCGGGGGCGGGGTCATCCGGCGTCCCGGACGGGCGCCCGCCCGGGGTCGGCGAGCGCGGCCGCCGTCATGCGCTCCATGCGGCGGCACGCCCGCCGGTAGAACTTGAGCTGCGTGCGGCGGCCGAACAGCATGAACCCGAGCCGCACGACCGGGTTCGGGATCCGCCCCCGCCGCGACACGGCGCGGATGCGGAACTCGACCTCGCCCGTGTCGAGCCACTTGCGGACCTCCTGGTCCATCTGCCCGCGCTCCAGGTGCCCTTGCAGCGTCCGGTAGTTCCAGCCCCACACCCGCACCGGCCGCCCGCCGATCTCCTCGACGCGGTCGGCGACGTCCCCGACGCGGACCGCGAGGTGGAAGCGCAGCCCGCAGAACCGGCCCTCCAGCAGCATGTCCCGGCCGGGCTCGGGCGGGCCCGCGCCCTGCACGCGCCGGATGATCGCCGGGTCGGCGTACGCGTAGTCCCGGACGAGCCGGCGGCCGGTCTCCCAGCTCCCGCCGGGGACCGGCGGCCCCGGCGGCTCCGGCGGCAGCGCGCGGCGGACGTCGTCCACGTGCCACCCGCGGCCCGTGCGCGGCTCGTCCGGGTCGAAGTTGGGGGGACGGTGCCGCAGGTCGGCGTGGAGCCGGTGCGGCGCCGGGACGCTGTGCCTCATCGGGGTGCTTTCTCCGGTCGACGGCGCGGTTCGGGATCGGGGCGGGCGGGGCGGGCGCCGCGCCCGGCGCGGCGTTGGGCGACCTCCTGGACGGCGGCGTAGGCGGGGCCGCGCACCCGCTGCAGCAGGCCCGCCGGAGGCAGCCCCGGGATGGGGCGCCGCTCGGGATCGAAGCGGATCGGCGCGCGCGCGTCCGTCCGCGCCGGCCCGGTGAGCCGCAGCTCGCCGAACCGCTCCCACGGGCCGAACTCCGTCGCCACCAGCAGGTCGAACAGCAGCGGGCGCGCGTCCGCGGCGCGCGCGAGCCCCGCGAGGCCGGCCGGGCGGATCCGCGGGCCCCGCGCGGCCGCGCCGAGCAGCACGCGCCGGTCCCCCGCCCGGTACGCGAGCAGCGACCCGTAGAAGCCGGGGGCCCAGCGGGTCGAGGGCCGCAGCAGGTGGCGTCCCAGCGGGCCGCGCCCCGTCGTCGCCAGCAGCAGCTCCGCCTCGCCCTCCCCGGCGGCCCCGCCCTCGCCGCCGTCCGGCGGCCAGCGCAGCGCGAGCCCGAGGACGTCCGGGAACGCGTCCGGCGTCCCGGCCGCGCGCGACAGCCGCGCCTTCCCGTGCAGGACGGCGCGGTCGTCCAGGAACGGGACGCACCACTCCCGCGGCGCGCCGTGCAGGACGAGCTCGGCGTCGAAGACGAGCCCCTCGGGGTGCAGCGGGCGCCCGCCGCGCAGGCGCGCCGCGAGCGCGAAGCCCTTCGCGGCCGCCGCGGCGAGCGCGTCCGTGACGGGCCCGGTCCCGCGGGTGTCCGCCCGCTCGGTGAGCACCTCGATCTCGCCGGCCATGCGGCCCCCGGCCAGCTCGGCGACCCGCTCGCAGAAGTGCGTCCACATGTGGAGCTGCATCTCCTTCGCGACGCGCAGCCCGCTGTAGAGGGCGCTCGCCAGCCGGTCGCCGCTGCGCGCCCACGACTCGATCGTGAACACGAGCCCGTCCGGCGCGTCCGCCGCCCGGAACTCGATCTCCCCGGCCTCCAGGTGCCCGCGCAGCGTCACGAAGCGGAACGACACGGGCGTCCGGTCGACGACGCGCACCGGGCAGTTCCACGGGCCGGGCATGTGGACGAGGTACTCGTCGCCCACCTCGACCAGCCCTTCGGCCCCGGCCGTCTTGTCGAAGACGGCGACCTCCACCGGCGACGCCGCGTTCAGGTCGTCGCCCAGGCGGGTGATCAGCTCCTCCGGGGTCAGCGGGCTGCCCGCGATCCGGATCGTGTACCGCCGCTGGAACGCGGGCCCGGCGCCGTCTCCTGGCACGGGCGGAAGGGACCCCGCACCGGCCGCTACCGCCTCGGTGCCGACGAACTCGTCGTGGACCCTGCGGGCGACTCCACGATCTCCGTCGCCGATCTCGCGGTCGCCGTCCTGGACGAAGCCGAACACCCCGAGCACACGAGAACCCGATGGACGGTGGGCTACTAGGACACGGCCCTGATCGGCCGAACCTCGATGGGCAACCCCGTGACCTGCGCATACCGTGCAGCCCACCGCAACGCCGCGTCCTGCCCGTCGGCCTCGATCACCACGAAGCCCCCGACGCACTCGTCCGCCTCCGCGTACGGCCCGTCCCGCGCGACGCACTCGTCCCCCCGGATCCGCACCACCGTGCTCGCCCGCGGCTCCTCCAGCCCCGCCCCGAAGATCCAGTTCTCCGACAGCTCCAGATCGCGCCGCAGCTCCTTGAGCTCCGCCATGATCCGCTCCAGCTCGTCCGGCGGCGGTGCCTCACCCACGGGCTGGATGATGTTCAGCACGTAACGCTCCACGGTGCCCCCCTCGAAGCGGCCGACACCCCCACAGTCCCCGGCAAGCGCCCGTCCAACCCCGGATACCCGCGCGCACACCCCCGCCGCGTCGACTACGATGCGGGACGAGCCGCGCCGGCGTAGCTCAATTGGCAGAGCATCTGTCTTGTAAACAGAAGGTTAGGGGTTCAAGTCCCCTCGCCGGCTCCCACGTCAAAGGCCCCTTCCGATCCCGGAAGGGGCCTCTGAATTGGCGAGTACAGCAGCAAAGTACAGCTACAGCGTCGAACGCCCATCCCTGTCGGCGTCCGACCCCAGGTGATCCCCGAGCCGCTTGAGCGCCGCCCTGGTCTGCTCCGACGGAACCTCGGTGTAGACCTCCATCGTGAGGCTGATCTTGCTGTGCCGAAGGATCTGCATCGCGACGCGCGGGTGGACGTCGAGGGCCGCAAGGAGCTTGCCGCAGGTGTGCCGGGTGTCGTGCACCCGGATGAGCTTGACGCCCGCAGCGCCGCAGTGGGACGCGAACGCCCGGTTGACGTTCCGCGGTTCGATCGGACGGCCCGTCCTGGTCGTAAAGACGAGATCGCTGTCATGCCACTCGGCGCACGCCTCACGCTCCGCGTCCTGCTGGGCCTTGCGAAGCCGCAGCGCCGCCGTAACGAGGGAGGGCAGGGGGAGGACGTCAGTCGACCCGTCCGTCTTGGTCCGCTCCTTGTGAATCAGGCGAGCCCCGACCCGCTGTAGCTGCCAGCCGATGCTGATTTCCTCGCTCGCGAAGTCGATGTCAGCCCAGCGCAGCCCGAAGACCTCCCCCTCCCGCATCCCCATGAGGAGGATCAGGACCCAGGCCGCATAGAGCGTGTCATCGGCCGCCCGAGTGTGTTCGAGGAAGCGCCGAGCCTCTTCGACCGTCCAGGTCGAGGACTTGCGCGACCGCTTCCGGGCGACGGGCACCTTGGCCAAGCTCGCCACGTTCCGTGAGATCAGTTCCTCATATATCGCGTGGTTCAGAGCGTTCCGGAGCGTGTTGCGCGCCGACGTGATGGTCCGCCGGCTGGGGAAGTCCTCGCAGCATTTCCCCAGAGCGCAGCACCGTCGCCGCTTGCGCGGGTCCTTATGCTCGGCGAGCCGCTTCGCGTCCTTGCCCTGCGCGCAGCACTGAGCTTTGCGACCATGCCGGCACCGACAGCCTCACCCGGCACGAGGCCTCACGCTGGGAACGCGGGACACGCATCCCCGACGCCTGGTCGCCCTACCTCGCCCGCGCACAACGTCCCGCTCACCGTTCTGGAACGCATGGCCGCCCACGCCCACGGCCGCGACACCACCACGGCCAGCAAAACCCCGTTCGACCTCGGCGCGTTCTTCCCCGGAGCCGACGCGCTCAAGACCAGACTCGCGAACGCTTGGCACGGCCGAGCGGTCGCCAACGCCGGAGCGAACCCCGTGCTCGTCTTGGTGGGCGGCTACGCCGGATCGGGCAAGACCGAGTTCGCCCGCTTCCTCTCCGACCTCTCCGGATGGGCGTTGCTGGACAAGGACGCCCTCACCCGCCGCATGACCGAACGGCTACTGATCTTGCTCGGAGCCGACCAGCACGACCGCCACACCGACCTCTACCGGTCCGAGGTACGGCCGCACGAGTACCAGTCCCTCATGCAGGTGGCCCACAGCAACATTGAGACCGGCGTGTCGATCATCCTCGCTGCCCCGTTCATCGCCGAACTCAGCAACCCGTCATGGCTGGCGATGCGCCCCGCGACGGTTGGAAACTCGCCCACTGGGACGAGTACGCCAGCACGCTCAACACCGACGACCCGCCCGAGGCGGCACACCCCACGATCGACAACCGCCTAGGCGCAGCCGTCAGCCTCGCCGACCAAACCCGCCGAGCTCTTGCCAAGCTGGTGGTGTGACGGCTGACCGGCAGGCTTCTCCCCGATAAGGCGCTGAATCCGTTCGGTGACACCTTGCAGCACGCGCAGGAGCTCTTCCTGAGCCCTCCAACTCCGCAAGCGCAGTTGCTCATGCCTGGCTGCACGTTCTTCAAAGGTCGGGAGGGTGTTCGCCACTTCGTGTGCTTGGGCAATGCCGAGAGTCCTGTAGCGGTCCCAGGCGGCTTCAACCTCATCGCAACACTCGGTGTACTCGATAGCGAAGGTCAGGAATCCATCAGGCGCCAGTTCAGCCTTGCCAACCTCTGCCGCCCAGAGGTTCGCGCGAGCATCAACAGCGATCAGCAGGCCGAGCGCCTCCCGCACACGGAGCCCGAGCCACTGTCCTGCAGCACCCCGACAGCCACGTCTCGGGTTGCCGAACGACGCTCTGACACAGCCGCCTCCCATCCACCTACACAGGCGAACAGCAGTTTTACCAGGGTGCGGGATGTCAGGCCGCAGGAGGCGGATGAGAACTTTCTCTACGTCTTCAAGGGCGCCCGCTTCGCGGTCGCCGGCGGCCGCCCGCCCCGGCGCGCCGGGCATGCGGCCTGTCCCGTCCGGTCCCGCCACGCCGGGCCAGCCAGCCGCCAGGATGAAGCCGAGAAGCTACTGTCCGACACATGGGAGTTGATGAGGCAGGACGCCAGAGGTTAGCTATCCTCACCCTCGGTTGCACTTGTGATATCGCGGGCAATATCGACTAGCGAGCCTTGGCCAGGAACATGCCAATGCCTTGTCCCTTGAACCTGCTGATCATTTCCCATGGCTTCTCGCCGCATCATGCGCACCAACGTCGATGGAGCGTAAGCCTGGCCATCAGCCCTCCAGACCAGCGGCTTGGTCTTGTTGTTCTGCCACGTTGCTTTGGCGCGGTCGGGGTTCTCTTCAATCCACCGAGGAAGCTGTCTGCGTTCTGATGTAGTTACCGGACGGAACTCAAGTATGGTGCCATCAGAGATGGCATTCACATCGACGATGACCCATACGGCTCGGGGTTTTTGGTTGCCGATACCATCGGGCATCTCCTCAACCCGGGACTCGATATCGCTCGGTGGCTCATCGCCATTGCGCACCCGTTCATATAGACCTTTTGCGACGAGTTCGGCCCGCTCAGTTGTCCGCACAGTTGTGCTGATCTGACTCTTACTTCCGTACGCCCCATCGATGACGACGAGCAACCAGCCCAGCGCCTTTCGAATCCGCTCTCGCACTTCAGACAAGCGGACATCCCAAGCTGCAGAGGCTTCAGTCTCCTCCGAGTCGATATCGTGGGTTTCCATTGTCCGGAATAGTACGTGCGTGAGGAGTAGGTCCCCATGTGCAGCGGCACCGGCAGCGCGGCCTGCTAGGTTCTCCTGCTCTTCAGCCAGCGACTGCCGTACGGTCCGCAGCAGTTGAACACATCTCCATACACGATGTGCGCTCGGCTTCGACCCGAAGAGCACGCGGTAGTAGCGATCCTCCCAGAGCGCCGATGCGTCCCGCTTAGCCCGGGTCACGAACTCCAGCGAAACTTGTACGGCCGCTAGGGCAAGAGCCGCCTCCGTCATCGTGCAGCCCTCTTCGGGCGCCGGCTCAGGTTCCCCTCGCTTGATCACATAGTTGCGACCGAGTGAAAGTGCGAACTCGTGGCGTAGATCAGACTGTTCGGGTCGGCGGGATCTAAAGTCGCGTTCTTCAGTCGGGTTCTGGGTGTTCGCGGCAACAGTAATGCGGTCGCCGAAACCCTCGGGTGCATCCTCAAGGGCGATGATACGCACGAGAACACGACCCGCGGCCACCTTCCCCGGTTTCTGCTGCATCGCGCGGTGGATCGCACTCACGGTTTGTGCTCCATTAATTACGCTGGCACCTTCAAGGCGAAAGCCGGCGCTCCCGCCGGTGGAAGGAGCACCTTTTCCGTGCTTGCGTACGCGATCGCAAATCAGGGTTATGCCGTTACTTAGATACCAGAATAGCTCTGGCTCTTTAGTGAGTGTGGAGCGAATCTTCTCGTTGACATCGCTGATGTCGAAAGCATCGCGGATATTGCGGGCAGTAAGGTGGCGGCCATGCTTCCCATACCATTCGGCTACCTCTTCAGTGGAAACGGTCCCATAGTATGCAAGGAAAGGCTCCACGAAACGACCGAGGCTATGAAGTTGTACGTCGATGTCAACCTTGCGTTCTGCGTGGTCGCCGAGGATCTCTCGATGCAGATCGCGCAGGTTGACAATCTTGTAGCTAACTAGATCGTCATCTAGATTATGTCTGTCAATCTCCTCTTCGAGGAAGGATCTCGTGTTGGGGTGGAGGTCCGTTCCTGTTACAAGTGCAAGAACAATCACGACTTTCGGGGAAGGGCTATTAAGAGCGGCGTGGAGCTTAGCTGAATGTCGATCAATCGGGCTGCCGAAACGGTCGAAATCCAACTCTAGTAGGTAGTCGAGGCCGCGCATTACGGCTGAGACATCACCCTCGCCAAAACCAGCCTCCCCTTTATCGCTCCACTTAGCCTGCACCAGGGTGACATGGTGGCGTTCGCCTCGTTGCTCCACCGCTACTGCATCAATTCCTCTATCGGTTTCGCAGTCGATCACTGATCGCGCAGCGTCATCATCGGAGCAGGCAGTCTCCATCTTGATCGCTAGGGCGGCGACCGCGCGGCTCAGGAAGGCGTGCTCTTCGCCCTTCCGGCCCTTCCAGTCTGACATGTCGATTGAATCGCGAAACTGCTCGGTGAGCCTTCGCTTGAGGTTCCGAACCTGGACCGGGTATGCCATCGACTCACCTCATACGCACGCTGGGCCCATCCAAGCAAGCGGTGACTACGACTCGCTAGCCTTGCCTGCTTCGAGGAATGTACCAGTCGCGACGCCTGTAGCTGCCGTAGAGACAGCCTAGAAGGCCACCTTAGGTCGTGAGCCTCACTGCTACTGGACCAGGAAGCCACGGCGACGGCACAGCCGTGCGAGCGAGTGGGTGCATCCATGGGAGCGCAAGCCAGGTGGGCAAGACCGGAAACCGTGCAACCGTGGGGGCGAACGGCCACGTCCTGAGTGGTCAGCCCTCGTATGCTGCACAAAGCAGGTCAAAAAATGATCTCGGAAATATGGCTCTCAAACTCAGAAACCGCCGCTTCCGCCATTGCTGCTGCATCGGCGAATTTATGCCAAGCTCTAATGGCGTCATCCCCTCCGCAGAGAGTGGGGGGAGGGAGGACCACCTCGCCGACGTCCGCGGGATAGAGAGTGTCCACCACGCTGCCGCAAGCAAGTACCTGAATCTGTTCCTGTACAAAGCTAGAGGCAAGGGCCAAGTAGAGCCAGCCGGCGTTGACGCCCTCCCTAGGCCTTGCTCGCATAACGTGCTCACTTGCGAGCCACCCAGCTCGGTCCGGGGTCACCATTACTGGCACACCGAGGCCCTCGTATGCTCTGCCGTCTGCAGCAAAGACGGTCTCGTCAGCGTGGAGGCGATACCATCCAGGTTCTGAGAACACTCGATCCGCCATGTACTTCGGCGCGATCACATGCTCTTGCCTGAGTTGCCCGCCGGCAAGAAAGGGATGGCCGTGTTCCTTAGTGACATGGTAGGCCTTGTAACGACTTGCTGGCTTATGCAGGATTGCAACATCTCGCAATTTAGGGCCGCCGGCTCTTATCAGTGCCTTGGCAGCATCCCGCGAAGTCGGTAGATATGGCGCTGAGTCGATTCGGCCAAGCAACTCCTGGGCATTGATTTGCCATCCATCAGCAGGCCGATTGCTTTTGATGTCAGGTAGGTTCTTCTCCACCTCGTCGTGCAAATGAACTAGGTCAAGCCTAGCCTGCTCACGCAGGTCAATGGCCGATGCCATTTTGCGGCCGATAGAGTCTTGCGCCGACGCTTCTAGCAGTGGCACGCACAGCCGACTGACGTCTGCGACTGTAATGTGATCAATTACGGAACCGCTCATATCCCTACGGACAAGCTCTTGTCCCGTGGGACTGTTGAGCACCGTTAGTAGGTATGGCATTAGGCTCGTACTGTGAGGATCAATTCTGATAGCGTCATGACTCAGGACGAAGTTGGATAGATGACGATCTACCGCGACTGCAGGACCAAGATTTCTTCCTGAACACGTGAGCAGAATCGTGCCGATATGCAGCCTCAGGTCGTCGATGACTGAATTGCGGCTGACTGACAGGTGGTCCGCGGCTATGGGGAGATAGTCGAAAATGTCGTATGGGCGAAGGTATGGGAGCGATTCCTCTGCTGAAGTTGCATATACTCGCTTGAAGCGTTTGGGGGCGGAAATAGACGCGAGATTACCAAGCATATCCACGGGGTACCCGTGCGAGGCTAGTTCCTGCACTCTTCGCGCAGCCCTAACGCCAGGTGAAAGGTGATACTCGGAATCCAGGCGGTTAGCGCGAGATACGATGGCCGACTTGAGTGTGTCTGTAATCATTCAAACTCCGTTAGCCATGCGTTGTACGCCGCCGCTACATCTTCAAGTTCGTCATCGATAAGGCGCTCTGTTACAGTCACCTGTCTTTCGACATCTGCTCCCGTCGCCGGATCGATTTCAGAGATAACCTCGGTGCGAGAGATCAGGATGTCTTCGCCGGCCTCGTCACGCCGGTATATGACGTTGCCCCTCTTGTCTCGGCCGACAGTTTCTGCGATGGCCATGAATATTGGATAATCCAAGCCTTTTGCACGTGCGTCATCCTTCTCTTTCTGTGTTAGCTTGCGGAGGACGAGCATGGAAGTCTGAGTGTCGTTCTTCGGCTGGAAGAGGTCGCGGGCCATATCGACCACCGCCAGGATCTGGGTGTTTTGGAGCAGCCAATGGCGAACATAACCCAAGGCAGGGTTGTTTAGGATGCCATTGGGCAGCACAATAGCCATACGTCCGCCCTCCCGTAGGAGTTGGACGCATCGCTCGATGAACAATATTTCGGGGGGCTGGGATCGGCGTAGCACGTGGGTGCCGGAGTGGTCTCCCCGTTTATTCCATTCTCCCTGCTCATTCAAGTCCCATGCAGCTGCGAGTTCATACTGTTGCAGAATTTCTTGATCATCGACACGGATGTTCGTGCCGAATGGCGGATTCGCGACGACGATATCCATCGTTCCGAGCTTAATCTTAGCTGCTGCCTCAGGACGCCAAGTATGAGGATTCGCAAGGCTATTCGCTTGCCACAGTCCTCCCGATCCGTCGTTATTCATAACCATGTTCATCTTCGCCGCACGTACGAGTGCAGGATTAAGGTCAAGTCCGTAGATACTTGAGGAAAGGTACTCGCTACGAGCCCGCCATAGTTCTTCTTGCTCGGCTGGGGTTGGAGCATTGGGGTTGATCCACTGCTCTCTATGGTCTTGGCGAATCTGTTCCACCGCGCTATTCATAGCGGTAATAAGGAAGCCGCCTGTGCCGCAGGAGGGATCGATGACTCGCTCCCCAGGCTTAGGGTTAAGCATCCGAACGGCCATTCTGCATGCATTGCGCGGTGTGAAGAACTCTCCGCGATCTCCCCGTAGATTGGAGCCGACGATCTCCTCGTATGCTACTCCCTTGACGTCTACCGGAGAAGCTAGCAGCGAGATGGACTGCAGTTGGCCTACCACATAAGCCACGACGCTGGCGTTAAGATCTATCTCGCGATCCGCGCCAACGAAGATAGATGGATACTTGGATAGAACCTTTTCTTTAAAAATCCTTTCTATGCGAGCCTTGGCAGGCACTGCATTGGTCGCGCTTGCTCGCTCGGTCGGAGTCACAAAGAAACTGAGTCTCTTCGAACGTTCATCTTCAATCTTGCAGAAGATAAGCTTCAGAAGTTCCCAGAAAGCTTCCGGCTTTTGCTTACCCTCGTTGGCAGCGATGTAGTTGTGGCAACGCCGGAACGCGAAAAGCAGGTTGTCTCCGGTTGCAGGCCTCAGGTCGCGTCGTCGTGGGCGCTGCGCTTCTTCCTCTGACTGTCCGGCAGCGGGTATCTCGAGAATTTCCTCGATGGAGTGAGTGCCCTGTGTACCGGGTCGCTTGGCGAAACACTCGCGGTCATCGCCGTTCGTCCATACGCCATAGGAGGCATTGAGGGCGGCAGAAAGGTAGGATTTTAGCTGCTCCACCCCCTCAGTGCGAGAGGTTCGGTTAGTTCCAGGCTTCTTAGTCTCTACGATGATATAGATATTCTCTTGGAGATGCGGAGCGCCCGGCTTGAAAACGGCGATGTCAATTCTTTTGCGCGAAGAGCCGACTTTGATTGAAAATTCGGGCGCGCAGTCTTTCGGGTCATAGCCGTACTGTCGAACCAATGCTTTTTCGATATTTTGACGAACGTACTCTTCTGGAGTATCCTTGACGATTTTGCCAGTAAGGAAGTCTCGGATCTTGCCCTCGGGGATTGATCCTGCAACGACCACTGCCGGAGCTGGGTTCTTGGCGGTTGGCATGGTTGTATTCTGTCGGACGTTCCCCGATCGCACAAGGTCGAGGCTATGCGTGTCCCGGGTCATAAGGAACGTTCGGTGATGTGACTCGCATGCCTTGCTCGGAGCACTGTGCCGGTTCGTGTGCTTGTAAGCCGCTTACGGCCGAGGAAGCAGGGTTTGGAGAGAGCGCAGCGTGGGAGTAGACGGAGCTAAGGGAGCCTGAAGCGGGGGTCTCGCGACCCCAGCCCCCCCGCGGGCCCGGATGGCACGCCCGCGGGGGGCAGTCTGTCAACACCGTCTCGCCGTTCGCGCGGGCGCACCCTCCGGGACGGGGCGTGGTAGCGGAGGTGTGGTGTCACTCCGAGGTTGCTGGGGTTGCTCCCTGGTCCGCTGCCAGCCCCGCTGATGGCGCTGGCCAGGTGTCCGTTCGGTCCGTGGCTACCGTGCTCCGTCTGCCGGAGTGGTCTAGCGCAGGTCGGGTACGTGACTGCGGTCAGTCTGCGCAGATGCAGACAGTGACCGTCTCGGGGGGTGAGAGATGAGTTACAGCGATGATGAGTTGCTCGACTTCGATAAGAGCAAGCTGGATCACTGGGACGAGGGTCGGGCGAGAGCCAACCTTGCGGGTCCCCATGCGGTCCTGTACCGCAACCACCTGGCGATCGGAAAGTGGATCGACCAGTGGCTAGCAAATGGGCGTCCGACCCCACCGGCGCAGGAGGAGTTCATCAAGGGCTACGACCGAGGGGTGCGGGAGGTCGCGGCACACTTGCGTCAAGGTGATCTCCTGCCAGGCACCCAGGCCATCCCCAACCCTTGACACTGTGCCGAATACGGGCCTAAATCGGGGATGTTGCCGACAAGGTCCCAGGCCAGGGGAGTTGGGCGGTGGGACTGTAAATCCGTCGGTTCGTTGCTGGCTGAGGCCAAGCTGCTGACGCGCCGCTTCCGGTGCTCGCTTCGCTGCGCTCCGGGTCGGCTTGTCCTCGGATTGGTCGGGTTTCGCAGTGGGGGGCCAGGGCCAGTGGCTGCCCGATCGGCGAGGGCAGGGCCTGCTGGTGGTGGGTTGGGAAGTACAGCAGGGAAGTACCGCAACAGAGGCTTACGGCTGCTGGCAGCGGCTACTGGCCGCACACGCGGTGAGCTGGGGCGCCGGTGCCAATCTTGCGGGCGCCGGTTTCTTGTAAACAGAAGGTTAGGGGTTCAAGTCCCCTCGCCGGCTCCCAGGTCAAGGCCCCTTCCACCCCGGAAGGGGCCTCCGCGTCAGTGAATCTCCATTGTGAGCCGGACTTGCTGTGCCGGGTGTTGTGTCCTGGTCTTGACGTCGGCGGGCTGTGACGGTTTGGGCGATGTTCTGCTCTCCGGTCGGACGAGGTGTCCGCGTGTAAAGGCGAGAGCACTGGCGTGCCGTGTGCCGCACGCGGATCGTCGGCGTGGTGGCGGTTGCTGTGAGGGAGAGGTTCCAAAGGCGGGCGGCGGCGTCGGGGGCGATGGCGTACTCGCGGACGCCTCCGTCGTCCATGGGCTGCTCGGGGGTGGAGACGGAGGCGACTTCGCAGTCCTCCAGGTAGAGCCCGCCGCGGCCGTTGAGGAGGGGCGATGTGGCTGCCCACAGGCCGGTCGCGGCGCCCTGGGACGGGGTCTTGAAGTCGGCGCCGATCACGTTGCCTTGCTCGTCCACCCAGCCTCGGTCGATCTGTTCCTGGAGACTCATCTCCCGCTGGAGGCCGGTGATGATCTTGCCGGGGTGGAGGGCGAACGCCCGGACGCCGTGGTGGCGTCCGAGGGTGTCGAGGTGCACGGCGAACAGGACGTTGGCGGTCTTGGCCTGGCCGTAGGCCAGCCACTTGTCGTAGCCGGTGCGGAAGTGCGGGTCGTGCCAGCGGATGTCGGTCAGGGCGTGTCCGGCGGAGCTGTTGACGACGACGCGTGCGCTGTCGGTGGCGGCTAGGAGCGGGTAGAGCTCGCTGGTGAGTGCGAAGTGCCCGAAGTGGTTGGCGGCGAGTTGGCCTTCCCAGCCGGGCCCGACCCGTCGCTCTGGGGTGGCCATGACGCCGGCGACGGCCATCAGGATGTCGAGGCGGTCGAGGCGGGCGCTGATCTGTGCGGCGGCGGCGCGCACGCTGTCGAGGTCGACCAGGTCCATGGCTATGACCTCGCAGCCTTCTATGTTCTGAAGAGCGACGCGGGCGGTGGCGGGACGGCGTGCCGGAACGATGACGTGGGCCCCGGCGGCCGCCAGGCCCCGGGTGGTCTCCAGACCGAGTCCGGAGTAGCCCCCGGTCACCACGGCGGTCCTGCCGGACAGGTCCACGCCGGCCATGACGTCCTCGACGGTGGTGGCGGCGGAGAAGGGCGAGCCGAGCGGCTGCTGGTCGGTGGTGGTCATGCCGGCGATGCTAGGAACTAGAGCGAGGTCTAGATCAAGT
Source organism: Actinomadura sp. WAC 06369 (assembly GCF_003947565.1). NCBI lineage: Bacteria > Bacillati > Actinomycetota > Actinomycetes > Streptosporangiales > Thermomonosporaceae > Actinomadura > Actinomadura sp. WAC 06369. The sequence continues at coordinate 29,335 of NZ_QHJN01000057.1, forward strand.
CCTAGGTTGGGCGGCATGGCGACTACCGAAAGCCGCCCGCTGAGTATCGGCGAGGTGGCCGAGCGGACGGGGCTCAGCGTGCACGCACTGCGCTTCTACGAGCGCGAGGGCTTGCTGGTCGGGCCGGTCCGGCGCACCGCGGGGGGTCGGCGGCGATACGCCGCCGCCGATGTCGACTGGCTGCTGATCTGCGTCAAGCTGCGCGAATCCGGTATGCCGCTCGCCGAACTCAAACGGTTCGCGGAGCTGGTGCGGCATGGTCCGGGCAATGAGGCCGAACGTCTGCAGCTTCTCGACGTCCATCAGCAGCGGGTCGAGGCGCAGATACAGGCGCTGGAGGAATGCCGTTCGGTCATTGCCTGGAAGGTCGGCGTCTACGCCGAGCACCTATCCCGCGGAGAGGCCGGCGGACTCTGGGATCCGACAGTCTGAGGAGAGGACGGGTACGGCGCTGGTCAGTCGTCGAATTCGAAGCCGGCGGCTTCGGCGGACTCGATCAGGGATCGCATTCGGTCGCCGTCTCCGGCGACGGCGGCCATCAGAGTTCCCAGCTCTTCGAGCGCGGTCCGGTCATCGCCGTACGCGCAGAACATGCCCCCTTCGGGGTCGTACGAGACGTGCTCTTCGAGGTTTTTCGCCTGCGTGCTCACGAGGAACTGCGCGACGCCTTCCCAGAAGTAGCCGTTCGGCTCGTGGCCAAGCTGCTCGACGAGCTCGTCGACCTTCGTCGTCCCCGCGTCCAGGAGGAGGGAGAACTTGCCGGGGGTGGTCTCTAGGAGCCTCAGAGGAGTCACCGGCGGAGCATGGCACCGATTCCAGCGCCGAGGCAACCGGCAGTGGTGAGGCGATGGGGGATTCGTGTTGTCGCTTAGAGCACCTTCGTGATTCGGCATTCGATGCCGGTGGGGCTGGCCGAAATTCGGGACGGTGTTGTGCCGCCGAATGTCGCGGTGTCGCGGACGTCGAAGGTCTGCTCTGCGATGCGCTGCTTCGTTTCGGCGTCGAGTACTTCGACGGTCACCTTGTATCGGGAGGCGTCGCCTTCGATGGTGCCGTTGATCGTGACCATCCCGATGCCTCCTGCGGTGCTCACCTGGCAGTCGACTTCGGCTTCGTAGGACTTGCTGCCGAGGCGAGGGACTCCTTCGCCGGAGAGTGCGGGGACGAGCAGGCCGAGCACGGCGGTCAAGGCGACGACGCCGATGATGGCGGCGCCGATGATGGACGAACTCTTCGGCCTGCGTCGCCCGCCCGGGCCGTGGGGGTCCTGGGCGAGAGTCCATTCGTGCGTGGGCATTCGACCTCACTCGACTCGATCCGAAGATCATATACGTCCCGGCGCGGACGAACGCGGCCTACGCGCTGAGTCGGGGGAGTGCGGCTCGGGAGGTGTAGCCTGCGGTGCCGGTCCCGCGATCCTCGGTTGGTTGCGGAGCCGAGCGCGTTCTTGTCAGTGGACGGCTGTTTTGTAGAGGTCGCTTTTTCTGTCGTGGCTTGGGGGTGTGAGTATGGCTGACGGGGAAAGGGATCGGTCGAAACTTCGTCCGGTGGGGGAGGTGGAGGATGCTTATGAGTTGCTCGAGCATATTCGGAAGCGGCCGGGGATGTGGATTCGTGGGGAGTCGCTGCGCGAGTTGGAGGTTCTGCTGTGCGGGTACGGCATCGCGCTGATGGTTCATGGGGTCGATGAGGGTTTCGCGTTCGGGCCCAGGGGTCCTTTCACCGACTGGTTGGGGTGGCACTACGGCTGGTCGACGGCGCTTGGGTGGGCTGCCGCGATCGAGAGTCATGCGGACGGTGAAGCGCCGCTCGATCGGTTCTTCCAGCTTGTAGACGAGTTTCGCAGGTCCGGGGGCGTTGTGGGTGGTGAGTGAGGTGGGGGCCGGCTCGGGTGGGCGGTCGAAGGGCTCTGGGCGGGTGGCTTTGCGTCGGCTGGGTGCCGGGGACGAAGGGGAGTTTCTCAGGCTGGTCAGGGTCAGTGCGGAACTGCATGCGCCCTGGATTTCGCTGCCGTCGGGTCCGGGGGAGTTTCGGGATTATCTTGATCGGTATGAGGGGGCGGATGAAGAGGCGTTGCTGGTCTGTCTTCGGGATGGCGGGGAAATTGCTGGTGTTGTTAATCTGAACAGTGTTATTCGGGGTAGGTTGCAGTCTGCGTCGGTGGCTTATGCTGCTTTTGCTCCTTCGGCTGGGCGGGGGTATATGGCCGAAGGGGTGGGGTTGGTGGTGCGGTATGCCTTCGAGGAGTTGCGGCTGCACCGGCTTGAGGCTCAGATACAGCCGGATAATCGTGCTTCGTTGGCGTTGGTTCGGCGGGTCGGGTTTCGGTATGAGGGGTACTCGCCCGAGCTGTTGTTCATTGATGGGGCCTGGCGGGACCATGAGAGGTGGGCGATCGTGAACGGTGGGCTCACCGTTCCGCATTCGACGCTGCCGCAGCGTTAGGTGCGGGTGCCGCAGGGGGTGCAGAGGGTCTTCAGCCAGGCCCGGTGGCGGAGCTCGCCGGGGTTGCCGCAGGCTTCGCAGATGGTGGCCGATCGGTGTTCGGCGGCTCGTACCAGGCGTGATGCCGCTTCGTCTTGTCGGCGGTGCTCCGGGGCGGGGTCGTCGAGGAGGTGGTGCCACTGCGGGTCAGTTGAGGGAGAGGTCTCGGCGGCGGAAGGCGGTCAGGCCGGTTGCGGTGAGGGCCGCGGTTATGGCCAGGAGCCAGACGAACGGGGCCGCGGTGGGGTCGGCGCCCGGGAGCTTGGGGATGTGGGTGAAGGGGGAGACGTCGAGGGCCCACTGGCCGACGTCCAGCATCGGGCCGATGAGGGTGACGGCCACCGCGACGGCCACGGCGGCCCAGCTCGCGGACGTCAGGCGGGGGACGAGCCCGAAGAGCGCGAGGGCGAGCGCGGCGATGAGCCAGACGGCGGGGAGCTGGGCGAGCGCGGCGGGCAGGAGGGCGGGGAGTTCGCCGGGGTCGTGGACGAGTCCGGCGAGGAGGGCGCCCGTGACGAGGCCGGCGACGGGGCCGGCGAGGGCGAACACGAGGTGGCTGGACGCCCAGCGCAGCCGGCCGGTCGGGGTGGCGAGGAGGGGTTCGGCGTGGAGTGCCGACTCCTCGGCGCGGAGCTTGAGGACCGCGGAGACGGCGTGGCCCGCGGCGAGGAGCCCGAGCATGTTCATGACCATCGCGAAGTAGGCGTCGGTGATGGTGGAGGCGCCGCCGAGGTCGGCGATGATGTCTTCGAGGTCCGGGTTGTCGTTGATCAGGTCGTTCATGCCGCCCGCGACGCCGCCGAAGACGAGCCCGAGGGCGGCGAAGCCCGCGAGCCAGCCGTAGAACGGACGGCTCTGCAGGCGCCACCCGAGTCCGAACGGGCCGTTCAGGCGGGGGGACGCCTCGGCGGGGCCGGGGCGCGCGGGGAGGATGCCGGCGGCGACGTCGCGGTGCTTCGACAGGCGCCACGCGGCGGCGGTGAGGGCGAGGGCGAGGGCGGCGGTCGGGACGAGCAGCCACCAGCGCTCGTCGCCGAAGGGGCGCATGCGCTGGACCCAGCCGAGGGGCGTCAGCCAGCCGAGCCAGGTGAGGCCGTTGCCCTCGCCGCCGGTGTCGGCGGCCATCCGGAGGACGAACGCGCCGCCGAGCGCGGCCAGCGCGGTGCCGCGGGCGGTGCCGGCGTTCTCGGAGAGCTGGGCGGTGACGCCGGCGACGGCGGCGAAGACGATGCCGGCCGCGGCCGTCTGCAGGCCGAGCGCGAGGGAGCCGGCGAGCGGCTGGTCCTGCGCGGCCACGGCGGCGGCCGTGAGGAGGGCGACGGCGAGGTTGGCGGCGGCGGTGACGGTGAGCGCGGCGGCGAGGGCGGCCTGGCGGCCGACGACCGTCGAGCCGAGCAGTTCGCGCCGTCCCGCCTCCTCCTCGGCGCGGGTGTGCCGGATGACGGCGAGCGCGGAGATCAGTGCGAGGGCGACGGGGACGAACGCGGACCGCTGGGTGACGAGTCCGCCGACGCTCGTGTCGTACAGGGGGCCGTACATCGCGAGGAACGTCGGGTTCGTCCCGCTGGTGTTCGCGTAGCCGAGGCGGTCGGCGGCGGTGGGGTAGAGGCCCTGGAACGTGGCGACGAAGTTCGCCGGGAGCACCGAGACGATCAGCACCCAGAGGGGCAGCAGGAAGCGGTCGCGGCGGAGGATGAGGCGGATCATGCCGCCGGTGCCGGCGAGCGCGGTCATGCCGCGTCCTTGTAGTGGCGCAGGAACAGCTCCTCGAGCGTGGGCGGGCGGCTGGTGAGGCTCCGCACGCCGGCGGACGTGAGGTGCTTGAGGACGTCGTCGAGCCGGTCGGTGTCGACCTCGCAGCGGACGCGCGCGCCGTCGACGCGCAGGTCGTGGACGCCGGGGAGGCGGGAGAGGCCGTCGGGCGGCGCGGCGAGGTCGGCGTCGATGGACGTGCGGGTGAGGTGGCGCAGGTCGGCGAGGGTGCCGGTCTCGACGGCGGTGCCCCTGCGGATGATCGTCACCCGGTCGCAGAGCGCCTCGACCTCGGAGAGGATGTGGCTGGACAGCAGGACGGTGCGGCCCTTGTCGCGCTCCTCGCGGACGCACTCCTGGAAGACCTCCTCCATCAGGGGGTCGAGGCCCGAGGTGGGTTCGTCCAGGATGAGGAGGTCCGCGTCGGACGACAGGGCGGCGACGAGCCCGACCTTCTGCCGGTTGCCCTTCGAGTAGGTGCGGCCCTTCTTGCGGGGGTCGAGTTCGAAGCGGTCGAGCAGTTCGGCGCGCCGGGCCTTGTCGAGGCCGCCGCGCATCCGGCCGAGGAGGTCGATGACCTCGCCGCCGGACAGGTTCGGCCACAGCGTGACGTCGCCGGGGACGTAGGCGAGGTGGCGGTGCAGGTCGGTCGCGTCCCGCCAGGGGTCGCCGCCGAGGAGCCGGACGGTGCCGGCGTCGGCGCGCAGCAGGCCGAGCAGGACGCGGATGGCGGTGGACTTCCCGGCCCCGTTCGGGCCGAGGAAGCCGTGCACCTCGCCGGGACGGACGTCGAGGTCGAGCCCGTCGAGCGCGCGCGTCCGTCCGAAGGTCTTCACCAGGCCGGACACCTGGACGGGGTTCGTCTGCTTCACCGGTTCTCCTTGTTCTCCAGCATGGTCCGCAGGACCGCGCGGGTCTGCTCCTCGAGTTCCGGGGTGATGAGGTTGTCGGTGTGGATGTCCATGAGCGCCATGGCGAGGCGGGGGTAGCCGTCGGGGGTGAGGATGTCGGTGCCGAGCGCGCGGGAGAGGTGCCCGTTCAGGACGACGATGCCGAAGTTCATGGCGGTGATCACGGCCGCGTAGGCGTGCAGGTCGTCGGTGGTGGGCTTGCGCATGCCGGGGGTGCCGCGCGACAGGATGTCCTCGCTGAACTGCACCGCGTCCTCGAACAGCGCGCGCGCGGCGTCGGAGTCTTCCGCCAGCGCGCGCGCCACGTAGTGCTGGACGGGCAAGGCCGTCTGCATCGCGATGGCTAGGAAGTTCGGGTTCTCCATGCCGCCGGACAGCGCTTCTTCTTTGACCCGGCGGATCGCCTCGATGGCGTAGGTGTCGCAGGCTCGCCGGAGCGCGGCCTTGTTGGTGAAGTGGTGCTGGACGAGCGCGGGCGAGACCCCGGCGGCCTTCGCGATCCCGCGGATCGTGGCGCCTTTCTCGCCGAGCCGGGCGAACTCGAGCATCGCCGCGTCCCTGATCCGTGCGCGTGTCGTCAGGTCTTCCGGTTCTCGCTGCCCGCCCACCGCGGCCCCCTGTACGTACGTTCAGCAACCTGTACGTTTGTACACTGTACGTGCGTACAGTCGCCCCGGCAAGGCGAGCGGGCAAGGGATTGTTCTGATTCTCGTCAATTCCGCATCGGCGATCTTGCTCCTTTGGTCTCATGGTGTTGCCAAATCGATACATAGAGTCATGACGCGGATAGGGGGCCGGATGGTCGGGGGAACGGACCCGACGGGACGCCTGGGGGCGGAACGGGGCAGAAGGGTCCCTCCGGGGCGGTACGCGCCGGTCGCCGGGGACGAGCGGTTCCGGCGGCTGGACCGCCGGTTCCGCCGGACGGTCGCCGTCGTCGCGGGAGGCTTCCTGGGCTGGTACTTCCTGTACGTCGCCCTGTCGGCGTTCGCGCGGGGGTTCATGGCGCGGCCGGTCGCCGGGAACGTCAACGTCGCGATGCTGCTCGGGGTGCTGCAGTTCGTCTCGACGTTCGCGCTCGCCGCGGCGTTCGCCGCCTACGCGCGGCGGCGCCTCGACCCGCTCGCGGACGAGCTGCGCGCCGAGGCCGACGGCCCGCCGGCCGCCGCCGCGCCCGCGGCGTTCGGCCGGGACGTGCCCCCGGGGCCCGCGCCGGCCGCGCGTCCCGCACCGCCGGGACGTCCGGCGGCCGGCGTGCCGCGGTCCGCCGCGCCGGTCGCGCCGCGCGCGTCGGACGGGCGCTGGGACGTCCGGATGGGGGAGGCGCGGTGACGGAGCTGACGTTCGGGGTGTTCGTCGTCTTCGTGCTGATCACCCTCGGGATCACGGTGTGGGCGCGCGCCAACACGCGGGGAGCGGACGACTTCTACGCGGGCGGCCGGACGTTCTCCGGCCCGCAGAACGGGATGGCGATCGCGGGCGACTACATGTCGGCGGCGTCGTTCCTCGGCATCGCGGGGCTCATCGCGCTGTCCGGGTACGACGGGTTCCTGTACTCGATCGGGTTCCTCGTGGCGTGGCTGCTCGCGCTCCTGCTGGTCGGGGCGCTGCGGAACGCCGGACGCTTCACGCTCGCGGACGTCCTCGCGCAGCGGGTCCGGCGGCAGCCGCCGGTGCGGCGCGCGGCGGTGGTCTCCACGGTCACGGTGTCGGTCTTCTACCTGCTCGCCCAGATGGTCGGGGCGGGGGCGCTCGTGTCGATGCTGCTCGGTGTGCACCCGGGTGAGCGGTTCCTGGGGATGTCGGCCGGTGTCGCGGAGACGGTCACGATCGTCGTGGTCGGCCTGCTGATGATCGGCTACGTGGTGTTCGGCGGGATGAAGGCCACCACCTGGGTGCAGATCGTCAAGGCCGTGCTGCTGATGGGCGGCACGGTCGTCCTGACGGTGCTGGTGCTGGGCCGGTTCGGGTTCGATCCCAGCGCGATGCTGGGGTCGGCGGCCGACGCGAGCGGCCGCGGCGACGCGTTCCTGCGCCCCGGGCTGCACTACGGCCCGGACGTCGAGGGCGACGCCTACCGGACGATCGTCGGCAAGCTCGACTTCTTCAGCCTCGCGCTCGCGCTCGTCCTCGGCACGGTCGGCCTGCCGCACATCGTCACCCGGTTCTTCACCGTGCCGGACGCCCGCGCCGCGCGCACGTCCGTGTCGTGGTCGATCGGGCTCGTCGGCGCGTTCTACCTGATGACGCTCGCGCTCGGGTTCGGCGCGGCGGCGCTCGTCGGGCGCGAGGAGATCGTCGCCCAGGACCCGTCCGGCAACACCGCGGCGCTGCAGCTCGCGCACGCGGTCGGCGCGCACGTCGCCGGGCCGGTCGGCGGGGACGTGCTGCTGGCGTTCACCGGCGCGGTCGCGTTCGCGACGATCCTCGCCGTGGTGTCGGGCCTGGTGCTGGCGTCGTCGACGTCGTTGGCGCACGACTACTTCGGCCAGGTGCTGATGTTCGGGCGTCCGCGCGAGTCGCAGGAGGTCGCGGTGGCGCGGGTCGCGGCGTTCCTGGTGGGGGCGCTCGCGGTCGTCCTGGCCGTCGTCGCGCGCGACCTCAACGTGGCGTTCCTGGTGGCGCTGGCGTTCGCGATCGCCGCGTCGGCGAACCTGCCCGCGATCGTCCTGTCGCTGTTCTGGCGGCGGTTCAACTCGACGGGCGCGGTCGCGGGAATCTACGGCGGCCTCGGCAGCTCGCTGGTGCTGGTGTTCTTCTCGCCGGTCGTGTCGGGGAAGGCCGATCCGGTGACCGGGCGGAGCCTGTCGCTGTTCCCCGCGGGCGTCGACTTCCACCTGTTCCCGCTGGAGAACCCCGGAATCGTGTCGGTCCCGATCGGGTTCGCGTGCGCGGTCGCCGGGACGTTCCTCGCCCGCGAGAAAGCCGACCCGCTGCGCTACGACGACCTGTCGGTGCGGGCCCTCACGGGGGCCGGTTCGCACTGACGCCCCGGGACCGGACGGCCCGGACGCCCGGGGCCGGCGTGGCCGTGTCCGGCCGGTGAGGCGAAGCCCACAGCGGGGCATCGCGGGCGGGACGTTCCGCACCGCCCGGAGCGTGCCTTAATGTTCCGTGTGCCCGGGCCGCCTGATGATCCCGTGGCACAATGTGGCTCGCCGTGGAGCACGGTCGACACCGGGAGGAGGTGCGGCAGGGTGTCCCAAGCCGGTCGGCACCGTTCCCGGCGTGCTCGTCCGGCCCTGCGCCCCCGCCGGACCCCGTTCCCGCGCCCCGCACCGCGCCCGGCCCGGCGTCCGGTCCCGCGCTCGGCGCGGGCGACCGCCGCCCTCGCCGTCGTGTCGCTGGCGGCCGCCGCGGCCGTCCCGATCGTGATGGCGCCCGACGGCGCGGACGGCGCGTCCCGTCCCGTCCGCGGCGCCGCGGCCGGCGCGCCGATCGCCGCCGCCGACCAGATCCGCGCCCGCGAGTGGCACCTGGAGACGGTCCGCGCGGAGCGGGCGTGGAAGTGGTCCACGGGCCAGGACGTCACCGTCGCGGTGCTCGACACCGGCGTCGACGCGAACCACCCCGACCTCGTCGGCAGCGTCGTGAACGGGCCCGACCTGACCGGCGGCGGGCGCCCGCCCGGCACCCGCTACTGGGGCCTGCACGGCACCTCGATGGCCAGCATCATCGCCGGTCACGGGCACGGCCGCGGCGGCTCCCAGGGGATCATGGGGGTGGCGCCGCAGAGCCGCGTCCTGTCGATCCGGGTGACGCTGGAGAACGACGACCCGATGCGGCGCGAGCAGCGGCGGCAGGCCGGGGACGGCGACGCGATCGCGCAGGGCATCCGGTACGCCGTCGACAACGGCGCCGACATCATCAACATGTCGCTCGGCGGCGGCCAGCAGTACTACAACGGCACCCCGGCGCAGGCGAGCGCGATCCGGTACGCGCTGAACCGGGGCGTGGTGCTGATCGCGTCCGCCGGCAACGACGGCTCCACCGCGAACCGGAAGAACTTCCCCGCCGCCTACCCGGGCGTCATCGCGGTGGGCGCCCTCGACCGGTACATGCGCCTGTGGGACGACAGCAACCGGCACTCGCACGTGTCCGTGTGCGCCCCCGGCGTGGACATCGTCAGCGCCGACAACGGCAAGGGCTACGTCGTCGGGACGGGCACGAGCGCATCGTCGGCGATCGTCGCGGGTGTCGCCGCGCTCGTCCGCGCCCGCTATCCGAAGCTGACGCCGGACGAGGTGCGGCGGGCGCTCGTCGAGGGGTCGCCCGCCCGCGCCGGGCACCCGACCGGGTTCGCCGGCTGCCCGGGGACCGTGGACGCCGTCCGCACCCTGCTCGCCGCGCACGCCCTGAACAAGGTGTCGACCGGCCCCGTGCAGACCCCGACGCCGGTGCCGACGCCCGAGCCGGTCGCCGAACCGGAGGACGCGGGCACGGGCCTGCTGCTGCCGCTCGTCCTCGGCGGCGGCGGGGCGCTGATCCTGCTCGGGGTGGCGCTCGGCTGGCGGCAGCGCGGGCGGCGCGAGGATGACGAGGACGCGGAGACGATGCCCGAGTACGGGCTGCCCGGGCCGCCGCCCGAGCCGGTGCCGCGCACCCCGGTCCGCCCGTCCGCCGGGGCCGCCGCGGCGCCCCCGGCCGAGGGCGGCGGGCCGCCGATGGCTCCGGTCGACGCGCCGCTGTGGCAGAACACCCATGTGCAGCCGCCGCCCGGATACGCCGACCCGGGCGCCCCGGTGCGGTTCGAGCCCCATCCGGCGGTGCCGGGCGGGCGGCCGCCGGACGCCGCACCGCCCACGGTGCGGTTCGAGCCGCGCCCGTCCCCGCCGGGGGCAGCGGCGGGCCGGGACGTCCCTCCGGCGGCGAACGGCCGCGACTTCGGGATCGACGCGAACGCCCTCGACGGCGCCGCGCGCGGCGGGACGCCCGCGAACGGGACGCCCGCGAACGGTGCGGGCGGCGGGGGCGGCGACGCCCCCGCGACCGGCGAGATCCCGATCTTCGACGACGAGGCGTGGGAGCGGTTCCGGCGGAGCGCCCTCGAAGGCACCGGCATTCCCGACGCCGAGCCGCGCCCGGCCGTCCCGGCGCCGCAGCCCGCCGGGCGCCCGGAGCCGGCCGGGGCGCCCGCGGCGCCGGGCGAGTCCCCGCAGGACGGCGCGGGCCCGCCGCCCGCAGCCTCGGACGCCCCGGCCGCGCGGGGCGAGACGCCCCCGGGCGAGGAGGAGGAGGAGTACCGGCCGCCCTGGTGGTGAGCCTGGTGGTGAGCCGTCGCCGCCGCCCGTCCGCCCCGCCCGGACGGACGCGCGCCGCGGGGCGCACGTCCCCGCCCCGCGCGGTACTCCGGCGGGCGTAGCGCGGGAGTCTCCGGGCGGCCGATGACGCCCCCCGGACCCGTCGCCGAGCATCGAACCATCCGAGGAAAAACAGGAGGTCGATGACCATGTGGACGACGCTCGCGACGCAGTTGCACCCCGGCGGCTGGTCCGACGGCGGGGACGCGCCCGCGTTCTGGCCCGTGTTCCCCGTCATGTTCGGGCTGTTCTGGCTCGCCGTGCTGGCGACCGGGTTCTACTTCGTCCGCCGGCATCTGGCCGGTGGCAGGCGGCACGGCGGCGGGACGCACGGCGGCGGCGACCCGCTGAGCAAGGCGCGGTCGGTCCTCGCCGAGCGGTTCGCGCGCGGCGAGATCGACGAGGACGAGTACCTGAGGCGCATGTCGGCGCTGCGCGCCGACGCGTGACGGTCAGTCCGCGCCGGCCTCTTCGAAGATCCGTCCGACGCCGCCGTCCGGGTACAGGGGTTCCCGGGCGGCGGCCGCGTCGGCGAACCGGGTGATCAGGCGCGCGAACTCGGCGCGCTCCCGGTCCGTCCAGCCGGCCATCAGCTCCTCGAAGTACGTGCGGCGGAAGCGGTCGGCGACCTGCTTGACGCGGGTGCCCGCGTCGGTCAGCCCGAGGTTGGCGCGGCGCGCGTCGACGGGGGACGGGCGCCGCGACACCAGGCCGGCGTCGATGGCGTGCCCGACCAGCCGGCTGGCGGTCGACGGGTCGACCTCCAGCCGGTCCGCGACGGCCCCGACGGTGATCTCGGGGGCGTCGCCGCCGTCGCCCGCGCGGTCGTCCGCGGCGGCGAGGAGCGCGGCGACGGCCTGGACGACCATCAGGTTCGACAACTGCAGGGGCCGTCCGTCCGGTCCGGCGGCGGTCTGCGCGCGGACCCGCTTCATCAGGTCGGGCTTGGCCCAGACGCGCCGCAGGTGGAACAGCGCGGTGGCGATCTCGGACAGGGTCTCGTCGGGGACGTCGCGTTCGGACGACTCGGCGGGCCGTTCGGTTGCGCTGGTCTCCGTCGCCATGCAGCTGTCTCCCGTTCGGTCGGCGTCCTCCCACCCTAACCGGTGTACCGTGCACACGATCTTTATATGAGGCTTATCTCGCCGGGTGTTTCCACTGGGGCGGCGGCACGGTCCCGGGACACGGGGCAAATGAAGATCTCCAGGTGAGCGGGGTTGTGATGCACTGAAACGGCGGCGTCCCGTTCCCCGCGAACCACCGGTGGCCGTCCGTCCGGGCGCGTACCATGGCACCCTGCCGAACCGGACGACCCGGGATCAGTGACCACAGAGGGGATCTCATGTCGGCGGCAGACACCCCCCGAGACGCCCTCCGACTGGACGTGAGCATGGACGAAGGCGCCCCCCGGCGACCCGTGACCGACGACGGCGAAGCCGCCTCCCCCGAAGCCGCCTCACCCGAAGCCGCCTCACCCGAAGCCGCCTCACCCGAAGCCGCCTCACCCGAAGCCGCCTCCCCCGAAGCCGACGCGGGCGTTCCCCGCCCCCGCGCCCCCGAGTCCGGGACGTCCCGGAGGGGCGGCGCGCCGGAGGCCGGCGTGCCCGGGCCCCGGGCCCCGGAACCCGAGCGGACCGCGGCGGCCGAGCCGGAAGCGGACGGCGCCGCCGACGAGGCGGCGGAGCCCGCCGACGCCGAGCCCGGTGCCCTCCCGGACGATGCCCTCCCGGACGACGACGCCGCGTTCCCGTCCGGGGGCCTGTCGGAGCGCGACCGCCAGATCCTCGCCTTCGAACGGCGCTGGTGGAAGTACGCGGGCGCCAAGGAGCAGGCCATCCGCGAGCTGTTCGACATGTCGGCGACCCGGTACTACCAGCTGCTGAACCTGCTGATCGACCGGCCCGAGGCGCTCGAGTGCGACCCGATGCTGGTCAAGCGGCTGCGCCGGATGCGGTCGCAGCGGCAGCGCAAGCGCGCCGCGCGCCGCCTCGGCATCCGGCCCTGACCCGGCGACACTGGTCCGCGTGACTACTCCCCGCTCTGCGAAGCGACTCGACGAACGTCCCGTGACGCCCGCCGGCGCCGAGGGGATCGACGCGCTCCGGCGCGCCCCGGACCGGGCCCTGCTCGCCTTCGACTTCGACGGCACGCTCGCGCCGATCGTCCCCGACCCCGCCGACGCGCGCGCCGAACCGCGCGCCGCCGGCATGCTGGCCCGGCTCGCCGCGCGCGCCGGGGCGGTCGCGATCATCACCGGACGTCCGGCGGCGGTCGCCGTCGAGTACGGCGGGTTCGCCGGGATCGACGGCCTCGTCGTCCTCGGGCAGTACGGGATGGAACGGTGGGAGTCGGGCGAACTGGCGACCCCCGAGCCGCTCCCGGGCGTCGCCGAGGCCCGCGCGAAGCTCCCCGGCGTCCTCGCGGCGGCCGGGGCGCCCCCCGGCACGTTCGTCGAGGACAAGCAGCACGCGCTCGTCGTCCACACGCGGCGCTGCGCCGAGCCCGAGGTGGCGCTCGAACGGCTCCGCGGCATCATCGCGGCCCTCGCCGAGCGGACGGGCCTCGCGCTCGAACCCGGCCGGTTCGTCCTCGAACTGCGCCCGCCCGGCATGGACAAGGGCGTCGCGCTCCGCGCCTTCGTGGACGAGCGCGGCGCACGCCCGTCCGCGGTCCTGTTCGCGGGCGACGACCTGGGCGACCTCGCGGCCTTCGGCGCCGTCGAGGCGCTGCGCGCGGAGGGCGTGCCCGGCGTGACGGTGTGCAGCGGGTCGAACGAGGTCACGAAGCTCGCCGAACGCGCCGACGTCGTCGTGGACGGGCCGTCCGGCGTGATCGACCTCCTCGGCGCCCTGCTGGACGATCCGGCCTGACCCCGCGGCCCCGCGCGCCTCCCCACCCCGAGCTATCTGCGAGTGATAAGAGCCTCGTCCGCTTTTGTTGGATCTCGCTCGACTATGGGCCGCCTGTGGATTCTGGTGACGATTAGGTCAAAATATGGTGCTCACAGGGGGAAATCGCTCGAGGCTTTGGGGAGGCTGGACGGTGAACATGGACCCGACGGTGCCGCGTCGTCCCGACGGGACGGCGCCGCCGACCCCGTTCCGAGGATCCGCGCCGCCCTCGCCCGGCACCCCGATCCCGCCCGGCGCGCCGACGAGCCCGATCGTCCACGGACCGCCGCCGGGCTGGACGCCGTCCGCCTCCGTGCCGCCCTCGCCGGACGCCCCGGCGACGTCCGGCATGCGCCCGCCCGTCGACGTGGCGGGCCCGTACCGGACGGACGGCGTCTACCG
>NZ_QHJN01000058.1:0-43071 GCF_003947565.1 Actinomadura sp. WAC 06369
GATCCCGGCTGCGGGGTGGACTGACTCATGGTTCCGAAGGTATGCCCCAGCGGCCTCCGTACAATCCGCCGCGCGGACGAGATGCCCCACCACTTGAGGAGGATGCCCCGCGCGGGGCCCTCCTGACATGATCATCAACCGCCGAACACCGTTCGGTAGGGTGGGCTCGCAGGGAGGGAGCAGTGCCGTGACCCACGAGGTGTTCAACCAGGTCCCGCCGCTCGCGGGGCACGACGTCGCCGACGAGGCGGCGCTGCTGGACGGCTTGGCGCGCGAGGGCGCCGGCTGGGCGGTCGACGAGGTGCGCGAGCTGGGCCGGCTGGCGGGCACCGAGCACGCGCAGGAGCAGGGCCGGCTCGCGAACGAGCACCCGCCCGTCCTGCGCACCCACGACCGGTACGGGCACCGCATCGACGAGGTCGAGTTCCACCCGGCCTGGCACGAGCTGATGACCGTGGCCGTCACGCACGGCCTGCACGGCGCCGCCTGGACGGACGGGCGCGCGGGCGCCCACGTCGCGCGGGCCGCGAAGTTCTACGTGTGGCGGGTCGACGCGGGCCACGGCTGCCCGATCTCGATGACGTACGCGTCCGTCCCGGCGCTGCGCCGGGAACCGGAGCTGGCCGCGCGGTACGAGCCGCTGCTCGCCGCGACGGAGTACGACTACGGGCTGCGCGCCCCGCTGACCAAGCGCGCACTCCTCGCGGGCATGTCGATGACCGAGAAGCAGGGCGGTTCGGACGTCCGCGCCAACACCACCCGCGCGACGCCGCGGCCCGACGGCACGTACCGCCTCGTCGGGCACAAGTGGTTCACGAGCGCGCCGATGTGCGACGTGTTCCTCACGCTGGCGCAGGCCCCGGGCGGCCTCACGTGCTTCCTCGTGCCGCGCGTCCTGCCGGACGGCACGCGGAACCCGCTGCGGCTGATGCGGCTCAAGGACAAGCTCGGCAACCGGTCCAACGCCTCCTCGGAGATCGAGTACGACGACGCCGTCGCGTGGCGCGTCGGGGACGAGGGGCGCGGCGTCCGCACCATCATCGAGATGGTGAACATGACCCGGCTGGACTGCGTGATCGGCGCGGCGGCCGGGATGCGGCACGGGGCGACGACGGCCGCGCACCACGCCGCGCACCGCGCCGCGTTCGGCCGCCCCCTGATCGACCAGCCGCTGATGCGCAACGTCCTGGCCGACCTCGCGATCGAGTCCGAGGCCGCCACGACCCTGATGCTGCGGCTCGCCGGGGCGACCGACCGGTCGGTGCGCGGCGACGAGGGCGAGGCGGCGGTCAAGCGGCTCGGCCTCGCGGTCGGCAAGTACTGGGTGTGCAAGCGCTGGCCCGCCCACGCCGCCGAGGCCCTGGAGTGCCTGGGCGGCAACGGCTACGTCGAAGAATCCGGAATGCCGCGCCTTTTCCGCGAATCTCCCCTCAACGGCATCTGGGAGGGCTCCGGCAACGTCGCGGCGCTCGATCTCCTCCGCGCCATTCTCCGCGAGCCGCACACGCTGGACGCGTTCTTCGACGAGGTCGGCCTCGCCGCCGGCGCCGACCGCCGCCTCGACGCCGCCGTCAAGGAGACGAAGGACGCCTTCGCCGACGCCGCGACGCTCGAATTCCGCGCCCGCCGCGTCGCCGAGCGCCTGGCCCTCGTGTTCCAGGCGTCCCTGCTGGTCAGGCACGGCCACCCGGCCGTGGCCGACGCCTTCTGCGCGTCCCGCCTCGCCGGCGACCGGGGCACCGCCTTCGGCACCCTCCCCCCGGGCCTCGACCTAGCCCCGATCATCGACCGCGCGGTGCCGAAGATCGACTGACCCCCGCTGAGTTCGGCGAAGGCGGCCCAACGTGTCAGACCGGGGGCGATGCGGGGACGACGGTCATCTGCGGCCGGGCCGGCCGAGCGTGCTGGGCGTCGTGCCGCGGGTCACACGTCGGGGGCGACCAGTCCCGTCTGGTAGGCGATGACGACCAGTTGGGCTCGGTCGCGTGCCCCGAGCTTCGCCATCGCGCGGCTGACGTGGGTGCGCGCGGTGGCCGGACTGATGACCAGTTCGGCGCCGATCTCCTGGTTGCTCAGGCCCCGTCCGATCAGCGTCAGCACCTGCCGTTCGCGGTCGGTGAGGAGCGCGAGGCGGTCCTCCGCCGCCTCGACGGCGGCGCGTCGGGCCGTGAACTGGCCGATGAGGCGTCTGGTGATCCGCGGTGCGAGCAGCGCTTCTCCCGCCGCGATCACTCGGACGGCGTGCAGGAGTTCGGCCGGTCCGGCGTCCTTGAGGAGAAAGCCGCTCGCCCCGGCCTGCAGAGCCTCGAAGACGTTGGCGTCGGTGTCGTAGGTGGTGAGGATGAGGATCCGAACGTCGTCGAGCCCGCGCATCCCGGTGATCTGGGCCGTGGCCCGGATCCCGTCGAGTCGCGGCATGCGGATGTCCATGAGGACGACGTCGGGGCGGGTGGCGCGGGCCAGTTCGACGGCTCGGGCGCCGTCGGCGGCCTCCGCGACCACGGTGATGTCGTCCTCGACGTCGATGAGCAGCCTGAACCCCGATCGCACAAGCCCTTCGTCGTCGGCGATCAGCACCTTGATCGGGTCGGTGGGCGGCGACGCGGAGAACGCGTTCACCGCCGCGGTCCCGTCGGCGCGAGGGGCAACCGGGCCGTCACCCGGAACCCTCCGCCCGGCGTGGGCTCGGCCTCGAACTCGCCGCCGAGCAGGCGGCAGCGCTCGCGCATGCCGAGGATTCCCCGGCCCGGCTGGGCCGGGCCGTTCGCGCCGCCGGACGGGCGGTCCGCGGCGTCGTCCCAGGATCCGGTCCTGCGGCCCTCATCGGTCACGCGGATCTCCAGAAGGTCGGCTCCCGGATTCAGTGCGACCGTCACCCGGGTGGGGCCGACGTGCCGGATCACATTGGTGATCGACTCTTGCAGGATCCGGTAGGCGGCACTGTCCACGGTGCCGGGCAGCGGCGCCGCGGGCGGGGCCATCTCGACGGTGACGTCCAAACCGGCTTCGCGCGCCTTGGCCGCGAGTTCGCCGACCTGTTCCAGACCGGGGTTGGGTGTGCGGCCGCCGTCCTCGTCACGGAGCACGCCGAGGATGGCCCGCATCTCCTGCAGTGCCCGGGAACTGGTCTGCTCGATGGCCCGCAACGCGTCGCGCGCCCGTTCCGGCCGCTTGTCGAGCACGTGGGCGGTGACCCCGGACTGCACGTTGATGACGGCGATCGCGTGCGCGACGGTGTCGTGGACCTCGCGGGCGATGCGGAGCCGCTCGGCGTCGACCCGCGCGCGTGCCACCTCCTCGCGGGTCCGTTCGGCCAGTTCGGCGCGCGCCTGGGCTTCGGCCGCGATCACCCGGCGCGACCGTACGGACTCGCCGAGAGCCGCGCTCATGATGGACGCGCCGATGCGGAAGAACACCCAGCCGATGGCGGCGCGCGGCTCGATGTCGGCCGCGGTGTACAGCCATACGGCGGTCAGCACGGCGATACCCGCCCCTGCGGTCACCAGGGAGCGGCGGCCGTCACCGTAGGCCGTGAGGGTGTACAGGGAGACGAAGAGCCCGAGCCAGCCGGGCCCGTCCGGGAAGTCGAGCGCGTAGTAGGCGAGGCTGGCGAGAGCGGCGGTGGCGAACACCGGCGCCGGCCACCGGCGGCGGACGGCCACGGCCAGCCCGCTCACCATCAGCAGCGCGTACCCGAGGTTTCCCAGGTCGGTGAGCGGGCGCGTGGCTCCTTCGTGGACGCGGGTGACCGTTCCCTGAACCTGCATCACGGTCACGAAGAGCGCGAGCAGCGTGTCGTGCGTGACCACACGCAAGGAGAACGACCCGGTGCGGCGTTCCATGTCGGGATCCTACTGAGATGTCGCGCGGGCGCCGCTGCGCTCAGATGCGCGACTCCATACTCCGGCGGGCGTAGCGCGGTCCGACCGCCGTACGTCCGATCGCGCACATGCCGCCGTCCGCTGACCGACGCGACGGCTGCCCCGGCGGCGCGACGATCGCCGCCATGAGCGATCAACCGTCCCCAAGCCGCATCCGGTCCTCGGATCCCACGGAGCCGGAGGAAGGACCGGAGAACACGATGACGGCGGCCGAGACTCCCCGAACGGACGGCGGTCTCGCGGCGCTGGCCCGGTTCTGCTTTCGGCGCCGCCGCCTGGTTCTTCTCGTCTGGGTCGCCGGCGTCATCGCCGTGGCGTTCGCCGGCTTCGGCTACGGCGCCGCCCCCGACAACGATTTCTCCGGGGGAGACTCGCAGTCGGCCAAGGCGCAGAAGCTGATCGAGAAGCACTTCCCGGAGCGGCAAGGGGACACGCTGACCCTCGCGATCAAGGCCGAGAAGGGGATCGACGATCCCGCCGCCCGGCAGAAGATCGACGGGATCATCGCGCATCTCGCCGCCTCGCCCGTCACCGGACCCGTGGTCTCCCCGTACCGGGACGAGGACCTGGTGACCGAGGACCGCCGCATCGCCCGCACGACCATCCCGCTGAGCGACCAGGACGTAGAAAAGTCCCAGGTCAAACCCTTGGTCGACGTCGTCAGGGACGCCTCCGGCAACGGCGTCACGATGGGGCTGGGCGGTTACATGGCCGAGAAGGCCGAGACACCGCCGCAGGGTTCGGCCGAAAGCGTCGGCATCGCGGCCGCAGCGGTGATCCTGTTCATCGCCTTCGGGTCACTGGTGGCGATGGGACTGCCGATCGTGACCGCGCTCATGGCGATCGCGGCCGGTCTCGCGCTGACGAAGCTGCTGGGGCACGCGGTCCCCGCACCGGACTTCACCGCGATCTTCGGTGCGATGATCGGCCTCGGCGTCGGCATCGACTACGCCCTGTTCATCGTGACCCGCTACAAGGACGCCCTCCGGGACGGCGACGGACCCGAGGGCGCCGCGGTGAAGGCCATCGCCACCGCCGGCCGCGCGGTGCTGTTCGCCGGCACGACCGTCGTCATCGCGTTGCTGGGCCTGCTCGTCATGGGACAGCGCCTGATGACCGGGGTGGCCGTCGCCACGTCGATCACCGTGCTGATCACCATGATCGCCGCGGTGACGCTGCTCCCCGCCTTCCTCGGCTTCACCGGACACAAGATCAACTCCCTGCGCCTCCCCCGTCGCCCGTCCCGCCGGGACAAGGACGCCGGCGCACCGTCCCGGAAGCGGCGCACGCTCGCCGAGCGCTGGGCCGGCGTGGTGCAGCGCAGGCCGCTGGCCGCCGCCCTCCTCGCCGGCGCGAGCCTGCTGGTGCTGGCCGCACCCACGCTGTCGATGCGGTTGAGCCAGCCCGACGCCAGCGTCCAGCCCCGCGACAGGAGCAGCTACATCTCGCACGAGATCCTCTCCGAAGGCTTCGGCCCCGGCTACGGCGCACCCCTGGTCTTCGTCACCGAAACGGACGCCGAGGACGCCGACCTGCGTCCCGTCGTCGACGCGGTCGGCAAGACCGGCGGCATCGCGCACACCACACCGCCCCGGGCCGGCGAGGACGGGCGGGCCGCCACCTTCATGGCCTTCCCCACGACCGGATACCAGGACGAGGCCACCACCGACCTGGTGCACGAACTGCGCGACGAGGTGCTGCCCCGGACACCCGGCGGCGACCAGGTCCTCGTCGGCGGACCGAATGCCGCCACCATCGACGCCGCCGACGAGGCCGGCTCACGCCTGCCCCTGATGATCGCGGTCGTCATCGCGATGTCCATGGTGCTGCTCACCGCACTGGTCCGGTCGGTCACGATCGCGCTGCAGGCCGCGGTGATGAACCTGCTGTCGATCGGTGCCGCCTACGGCGTGGTGGTCGCGGTCGTGCAGTGGGGATGGCTCGGCCCCGCCCTCGGTTTCCCCGCCGCCATGCCGGTCACAACCTGGGTGCCGATGATGATGTTCCCGGTCCTGTTCGGGCTGTCGATGGACTACCAGGTCTTCCTGATCGCGCGGGTGCGGGAGGAGTACGAGCGGACGGGCGACACCCGTGAGGCCGTCGCCCGGGGACTGGCGCGGACCGCCAAGGTCATCACGGCCGCGGCCGCCATCATGATCGCCGTCTTCACCACCTCCCTGCTCGGCCCCGACCTCGCGGTCAAGCAAGGAGGCTTGGGCATGGCCGTCGCCGTGCTCATCGACGCCACCATCGTCCGGCTCGTCCTCGTCCCCGCCGTGATGGAACTGTTCGGCAAGGGCAACTGGTGGATGCCCGGGCGCGGCGCCGCGCGAAGGAGTCCGGCCTCCTCGACCGAGATCGGGCGAGGGATCCGCGTCTGAGCCCGCCCTCAGCCGCCGGCGTCCGCCTGCGGTGCCCTACGCTGATCTTGTGGTCGCTGCGCGACGACCTCGAGGAGCTGTACGGTGACCCGCTCGGCATCTGGCGCGCGTGGGCCGACGACGTCCGCGGGCACGGCATCGACTCCGGGTGGCCGAAGACGCTCCCGGCGCCGCCGCCCTCGACGGCTTCTTCGCGGCCCGCTGACCGCGTTCCCCCGATGACCAGGAGGTCGCATGCCCCGTCCGACCGGCGATGTGAGAGCGTTCGAGACCCGCGCGAGCGACGCCGACCTCGACGATCTGCGCGCCCGGCTGGCCGCGGCGCGGCTGCCGGAGGCCGAGACGGTCCATCGCGCCGCGCCCGGCCCCCGCCGATGGGACCAGGGCGTCCCCCTGGCCGACCTCGTCGACGTCGTCGACTACTGGCGCACCGGGTACGACTGGCGGTCGTTCGAAGAACTCCTCGGCCGCGTCGGCCAGTTCCGCACGACCATCGATGGTCTGGGGATCCACTTCCTGCACCGCCGGTCCGCCCGCCCCGACGCCGTACCGCTGATCCTGACGCACGGCTGGCCGGACAGCATCGTCCGGTTCATCGATGTGGTGGACGAGCTGGCGGATCCGAAGGACGCGGGCACGCCGGCGTTCCACGTCGTGGTCCCGTCGCTGCCGGGGTTCGGGTACAGCGACAAGCCGGCCTCCACCGGTTGGGGGACCGAGAAGATCGCGGCCGCCTGGGTGGAACTGATGGGAAGGCTCGGCTACGGCAGGTTCGCGGCCCACGGCGGCGACTGGGGAGGCAACATCACCACGGTCCTCGGCGGCCGGTTCCCCGCGCACGTCATCGGCATCCACACGACGTTCGCGGAGGCGCCGCCCGGGTTGCCGACGGACGGGCTGACGGCGGACGAGCGCGCGTGGATCGACGAGACCCGCGATTTCTGGAGCCACCGCGCGGGATACGCGAAGCAGCAGGCGGCCCGGCCGCAGACCATCGGCTACTCGCTCGTCGACTCGCCGGTCGGGCTGCTCGCCTGGATCCTCGACAAGTTCGCCGAGTGGTCGGACACCGAGGACAGCCCGTTCGAGACGATCTCCAAGGACCGCGTTCTCGACGACGTCACCCTCTACTGGCTGACGCGGACCGGCGCATCGGCGGCCCGCATCTACTACGAGAGCCACAACTCGCTCGATCCCGAACTCCGCGTGGACGTCCCGTCGGCGCTCACCATGTACCCCCGCGACGTCGAGAAGTGCCCGCGCCCCTGGGCACAGGAGCGGTACCGGCGGATCGTCCGATGGAACCGCCCCGAGAAGGGCGGGCATTTCCCGTCGCTGGAGGTCCCCGAGTATTTCGTCGAAGACCTGCAGGAGGGGCTCGCGGCGGTGCTCGCCGCCGATCGGTGACTACATGAAGTTGCGGGTGTGGAGGGCGGACAGCTCCGCCGCCTCGTCCGGCGGGAAGCCGAGGCGTTCCAGCCGGTGCCGCCGCCCCTCGTCCATCTCCTCCCGGAGCCGCCGCACCGCGCGGTGACCGGACGCGACCGCGGCGGGCGTCCACTCCCCCGCCGCGAGGACGACGAGCGCGTCGAACACGTCCGCGTTCAGCCCGGCCGTGTCGCGCAGCGCGTCGTGGCGCCGCTCGACGGCGCCGCGCAGCCGGCCGCGCAGCCCCGGGTCGAGCCTCGCGCGGTGCTCCAGGTGGGCGACGCCGAACGCGACGTGCCGCGCCTCGTCCTGCCGGGCCAGCCGGACGGCCGCGCGGGTGACGGGGTCGGGCGCGTGCCGGTCGAGGAACGACAGCAGGTTGAGGAACGCGCCCTCGCCGAGGACCGACAGCAGGAACGAGGCGAGCGAGAAGTCCGGTTCCGCGAGCAGCGTCGCGAGCGACGCGCGGCCGCCCGCCGAGGACGTGCCCATCTCCCCGCCGCGCAGCAGCGCCCGCCGGGTGAACACCTCCACGTGCCGCGCCTCGTCGGCCGCCTGGACGGCCAGCAGCTGCATGACCTCCCGGAAGTGCGGGTGGACGCGGGCGAGCAGCCGCGCCGGGACGACCAGCGCCGCCTGCTCGTTCTCGACCAGGTACGTCATCACCTGGACGACCGCCCGCTCGACCTCGGCCGGGACGTCGAACTCGGCGTCCCACGGGACGGCCGCCGCGGGGTCCCACTGGGCGGACGCGGCGTGCGCGTAGAGGCGGGGGGCGACGTCGGCCCACACGACGTCGCGGTCGGCCAGGTCGCTGCCGAGCGGGGGGCCGCCCGGTTCGACGAGCGCCCCGCGCGCCGCGAGCCCCCAGCGGGGGTCGGGGCGCCGCGCGACGCCGCCGGGCGCCGGTGCGCCCGCCCGCTCGGCGCCCGCCCACCGGTCGAGGTCCGCCCGGCCCCGGACGATCCGGCCCCGGACGGGGGTGGCGGCCGGGTCCTCCGGCGGGGCGAAGCGGTGGCCTTCGGCGCGGCACCAGGCGGCCAGGTGGACGGTCAGGGCCGGGTCGGTGCCCGCGACGGCCAGTTCCTCCCCGGGCGCGAGACCGGACAGGGCGCGCCGGACGAGCAGGTGCGCGCCGCGCTCGAAGCCGAGTCCGCCCAGGTCGAGAGCCCTCACGGGGTGTAGCCGCGCGCGGTCACCCGTCCGTCCGCGTCGTAGAAGCCGGTCTCGTCGACGGCCCGCTCCAGCGCCGCGTAGCCGTCGTCGCGGCCGTCCTCCCACGCCTTGAGCCCTTCGAGGTCGAGCAGCGGGCGGGCGTCCGGGTCGGCGAAGCTCATCGACAGCAGCAGCCCGGCGAACCGCTCCGCGGCCCGCTCCGGCACCGAGTCGGACACCGTGAGGTTGCAGTGGTCGTAGGGCGGGGTCTGCGCGAGCACCCGGGTGCCTCCGGGCGGCAGGACGCCCTCGGTGCCGAACAGGAGGTGGTTCGCGTCGACCATGCAGGCGGCGGCGACCTCCCCGGACGCCAGCGCCCGCGCCGCGTCCCGCTCCCCGCCGATGTCGTCGCCGTGCAGGCCCGCGCCGGTGTCGAACCGGCGGACGTCGACGTCCGCCCCCGGGATCAGGCCGTGCGCCCGCAGGTGCGACAGCGGCAGCAGCGTGGCCTGCGGCGAGTCGGCGGCGCCGACCGCGACGGTCTCGCCCCGCAGGTCGGCGACGGACGCGAACGGCGAGCCCTCGCGCACGACGACCACCGAGGTGAGGTCGCGGTCGGTGTCCCGCATGACGAGCGGGCGCACGCGGCGGCCGCGGGCCTCGGCGAGGCGGCGCGCCCGGATCCAGGCGAGCGGCGAGTTCCACGCCGCGTGGATCCGGCCGAGGGCCAGGTCTTCGACCTGCCGCTCGTAGTTCGAGTACAGGACGAAGTCGAACGCGAACCCGCGCGCGGCGAGCCACGCCCGGAACCCGGTCCAGATCGTCACGACCTTCGGGTCGTAGGCGACCGCCCCCATCAGCAGCATCGGGTCTCCTCTCCGAACAGCGGCAGGCCGAGGCCCGCCCGGGCGACGAAGTCGTGCAGCGCCTCGGTCGTCGGCGCCATGACGCGGGAGGCGAGCGCGTCCCGGAAGCGGCGCTCGACGGGCGTGCCGCGGACGAACGCCGACCCGCCGCACAGCCGCAGCACCCCGTCGGCGACCTCCGCGGCCGCCTCCCCCGCGACGGCCTTGACCTGCAGGACCCGCAGCGTCGCGTCCGCGCGTCCGGTGCCGAGCGCGTCGAGGGTGTCGCGCAGGAACGCGCGGGCCCCGTCGACCCGGATGCGGAGCCGGGCGTAGGCGGCGCGGGCCCCGGGGTCGTCCGCGGGGGTCCGCCCGAGGTGCTCGTAGCGGGTGCCGGTCATGCGGTCGCGGGCGGCGTCCATCAGCGCCTCCATGACGCCGAGCGAGAACGCCCCGCCGAGCACGAGGAACGCCGGGAGCGCCGTGCCGAGCGCGATGTCGAGCCCGGCGCCGTCCGCGCCCAGCATCGCGCCGTGCGGGACCCGGACGCCGTCGGCGGTGACCGGGCTCGACGCGTTGCCGCGCAGGCCCAGCCCGTCGAACGGCCCGGCGACGGCCAGACCGGACGCGCCGGACGGCACGTGCCACAGCGTCATCGGGCCCTCCGCGGCCAGCGGGCGGCTCGACCACACGTACCCGTCGGCCTCCCCGGCGGAGGTGACGAAGCTCTTGCGGGCGTCCAGCCGGACGTCCGGGCCCGCGGGGGACGCGGTGCCGAGCGGCGCCCAGAAGTGGCTGCGCGACCCGGTCTCGGAGAACGCGAGGGTGGTGAGGTGCTCGCCCGCGGCGATCGCGCGGCGGACGTCGTCCGGTCCGTGCGCCTCGAGCACCGCGGTCGCCGCGTAGTGCATGAGGACGACCATCGCCGTGGACCCGCACGCCCCGGCGATCCGCTCGACGACCCGGGCGGCGTCCGCGAGGCCGCGCCCCGCGCCGCCCGCCTCCGGGGCGCTCAGCAGGCCGAGGGCGCCCGCGGCGGCGAGCGCCGCCACGCCCTCGCGGGGGAACGCCCCGGACTCGTCCACCGCGGCGGCGTTCGGGGCGACCACCTCGGCGACCGCGGCGTCGATGCCGCGGTCGGGCGCCGCGTCGGCGGCGCGGGGTTCGGGCATGACGGCAGAGGTCACAGGGTGCTCCCACGTGTCGGCGGGCCGCGGCGCATGATCATCGGCGGCCGTAGGGTGCTGTTCCTCCGTGCGCGCGGTTCAAACGGCTCGCCGCCCGCGGCGTCCGCGGGTCGCCGTAAGCTTGCGGCATGTCCGACGGTCCGCCCCCCTGCGCGTGCTTGCTCTGCCACGACTACGGCGACCGCGACCGGCTGGACAACTTCCTCCTCCGCACGATGGTCCACATCACCCAGTACGGGTGGAGCGTCGTGCTGCACCACGCGGACGACATCGGCCCCGGCTGGGCGTACACGATCGGGCTGTGGCACACCCACCGGGTGCCCGAACTGGCCATGTTCGGCGGCGACGTGTACGAGATGGAGGAGTCGCTGGACCTGCTCGGCCGGCGGTCCGCCGAGGGCCGCCCGCCCGCCGACGGCGAGCGCCGCGACGGCGTCGTCCGGGACGGGCCCGCCGGGATCCGCACCGTCGACCACCGCTGGTACGAGCCGCTGCTGCACGGCGCCGTCGCGTTCTACCGGCGGACGCCGCCGCCGTTCCTGCAGGTCCTGTGGCCGAACGCCGACGGCCTGTTCCCCTGGCAGCCCGGCACCGACCTTCCGTTCCGGCGCTCGCAGCCCTGGCTGTGGCTGTCCCCCGGCCAGCACTCCCCCGGCGTGTGGACCCGACGGCTCTGAGCGGGCACGGGGCGTGACGTAGGATCGCCGGGTGTACGGGCCGATCGCGGAGACCATCCGGACGCAGCGGCTCGTGCTGGAGCCGCCGGCGCCGCACCACGCCGACGAGATGGCCCCCGTCCTGGACGACCGCCGCCTGCACCGCTACATCGGCGGCGAGCCCCCGACCCGCGACGAGCTCCGCGACCGCTATGCGCGGCTGGCCGCCGGCCCGGCCCCGTTCCACCAGGAGTACTGGCTGTACTGGATCGTCCGCCGCGTCCGCGACGGCCGCGCCGTCGGCTACGTCCAGGCGACGGTGCGTCCGGCGCCGGGCCGCTACACCGTCGCGCCGTCCGCCTCGGGCTCGACGGTCACCCCGGCGCCGCCCGCCACGGTCGCGTCGGTCGCGTGGGTGATCGGCATGCCCTACCAGGGGTTCGGGTTCGCGACCGAGGCCGCCCGCGCCCTGCTCGGCTGGCTCCGCGACCGCGGCGTCGACGAGGTCGTCGCGCTGATCCACCCCGCGAACCGGCCGTCCGCCGCCGTCGCCGCCCGGCTCGGCCTGCATCCCACCGCCGAGACCGCCGACGACGAAACCGTCTGGCGCCTGCCCGCCGACGGCGCCGCCGGTACGGACACGCCGGGATGACACTCTGATATCGGGCGGTGGCGGGCGGGGCGGACACGGGTAGGTCAGAATCGGCTGCGCGGTGGCGCGCGGGACGAGACGGCCGGGACGAGACGGCGGGGAGTGGGAGAGCATGCTGGAGGTCTGGCCCGGGGATCCGTACCCGCTGGGCGCCACCTGGGACGGCACGGGCACCAACTTCGCACTGTTCTCGGAGGTGGCGCGGCGGGTCGAGCTGTGCCTGTTCGACGAGCGGGGCCGCGAGACGCGGTACGAGCTGCCCGAGGTGGACGGGTTCGTCTGGCACGGGTACCTGCCGGGCGTCGGCCCCGGACGCCGGTACGGGTACCGGGTGCACGGGCCGTTCGACCCGCGCGAGGGGCACCGCTGCAACCCGGCGAAGCTGCTGCTGGACCCGTACGGGAAGGCCGTCGAGGGCAACGTGCGGTGGCACGAGTCGCTGTTCTCGTACCGCTTCACCGACCCGGACGTCCTCAACGAGGACGACAGCGCCCCCTACATGCCGAAGAACGTGGTGGTGAACCCGTTCTTCGACTGGGGCGACGACCGGCCGCCGCGCGTCCCGTACCACGAGAGCGTCATCTACGAGGCGCACGTCAAGGGCCTGACGCGGCTGCACCCGGGGGTCCCGGAGGAGCAGCGCGGGACGTACGCGGGGCTGGCGCACCCGGTGATGATCGACCATCTGCTCGACCTCGGCGTGACGGCCGTCGAGCTGATGCCGGTGCACCAGTCGGTGCCCGAGCACGCGCTGGTCGCGCGGGGCCTCGACAACTACTGGGGCTACAACACGATCGGGTTCCTCGCGCCGCACAACTCCTACAGCTCGTCCGGGCAGCACGGCGAGCAGGTGCTGGAGTTCAAGGCGATGGTCCGCGCCCTGCACGAGGCGGGCATCGAGGTGATCCTGGACGTCGTCTACAACCACACCGCCGAGGGCGACCACCTGGGGCCCACGCTGTCGTTCCGCGGGATCGACAACGCGTCCTACTACCGGCTGCGCGACGACGACAAGCGCTACCACCTCGACTACACCGGCTGCGGGAACTCGCTGAACGTGCGGAGCCCGCACGCCCTGCAGCTCATCATGGACTCGCTGCGGTACTGGATCCTGGACATGCACGTGGACGGGTTCCGCTTCGACCTCGCGTCCGCGCTGGCCCGCGAGCTGCACGACGTCGACCGGCTCGCCGCGTTCTTCGACCTCGTCCAGCAGGACCCGGTCGTCTCGCAAGTGAAGCTGATCGCCGAACCGTGGGACGTGGGCGAGGGCGGCTACCAGGTGGGGAACTTCCCGCCGCTGTGGACCGAGTGGAACGGCAAGTACCGCGACACCGTCCGCGACTTCTGGCGCGGCTCGTACGCGACGATGCCGGAGTTCGCGTCCCGGCTGACCGGTTCGTCCGACCTGTACGAGCACAGCGCGCGGCGCCCGTTCGCGTCCATCAACTTCGTGACGTGCCACGACGGGTTCACGCTGCACGACCTCGTCTCGTACGACCACAAGCACAACGAGGCGAACGGCGAGGACAACCGGGACGGCACCGACGACAACCGCTCGTGGAACTGCGGGCACGAGGGGCCCGCGCGGGACCCGGCCGTCCGGCGGCTGCGGGCCCGGCAGAAGCGCAACTTCCTGGCCACGCTGTTCCTGTCGCAGGGCGTGCCGATGCTGTCGCACGGCGACGAGCTGGGCCGCACCCAGCGGGGCAACAACAACGCCTACTGCCAGGACAACGAGCTCGCGTGGGTGCACTGGGACGACGCCGAGGACGTCGCGTTCGTCCGGTCCCTGTCGCGCCTGCGCCGCGACCACCCGGTGTTCCGGCGCCGCCGGTTCTTCACCGGGACCGGGACGGGCGCCGCCGCCGACATCGCCTGGCTCACCCCCGCCGGGGAGATCATGACCGACCAGGACTGGAACGTCGGGTTCGCGAAGTGCCTCGGGGTGTTCCTCAACGGCGACGCCATCACCGAACCCGACCGGCGCGGGCGCCGGGTCCGGGACGACTCGTTCCTCCTGCTGATCAACGCCGGTCCCGACCCGCAGGAGTTCACCCTCCCGAGGGCCGAGTACGGCGAACGGTGGGCCCCCACGCTGGACACCGCCGAGCCCGGCGGGGTCGGGCAGCGTCCGCTCGCCAAGGCCCGCGCGACCCTGAAGATCGCCGACCGGTCCCTGTCGGTGCTGCGGCGCGTCTAGCCGGGGCGCGGGGTCAGGGCGCGGCGGTCACCTCCATCGCGGTCAGGAACACCAGGACGACCGTCGCGACGGCCACCGCGCCGTGCACGGCCACGGCCGCCGCCGGGAACGCCTGCTCCGCGCCGCGCGCGTGCCTGCCCCGGCCGACGAGCCAGCGGGTGAACAGCAGGAAGCCCTGCATGACAACGACGATGAGCGCGGCGAACGCCCACCAGGCGTAGACCGGGTCCCCGGTGGCCAGGTGCCCGATCCAGAGCGCGAGGCCGCCTCCGGCGGCCAGCGGATGCCCCGCGACGACGAGTCGCGGGAAGCGCGTCACCTTGGTCGCGAGCCCCCCGTTCGCGAACCACGTGATCAGTAGGTACCCGCCCGCGAGTGCGGCGAGGACCCATGCTGCGAGCGCGGCGAACTCCACCCCCTGCTCCTTTCTGAGATTCTCATGTCCCCGACGGCAGTGTCGCCCCCGCATGACGCGGAAATGAGGAATTCGCACAGATTGCCGCTCGCGACCGTGTACTACCGTGAGATCCCTATGCGGCCACTGACGTCTTCTGCCGAGCCCGCCGACCTCGCCGAGCGGTACGCCTACCCGGCCGATCCCCCGCCCGGGGGGATGTGGCTGCGCGCCAACATGGTCGCCGGCCTCGACGGCGCCGCCCAGCGCGACGAGCGCAGCGGCGGCCTCGGCAACGCGGCCGACCGGCGGCTGTTCCTGCTGCTGCGCGGCCTCGCCGACGCGGTCGTCGTCGGCGCGGGGACCGTCCGCGCCGAGGGCTACGGGCCCGTCCGGCCCGTCCCCGAGTGGGACGGCGTGCGGGACGGACGTCCGCCGGTGCCGCCGCTCGTGATCGTCTCCCGCTCCCTCGGCCTGGACTTCGACGGCCCGGTGTTCACCGAGGCGCCCGTCCCGACGATCGTGCTGACCTGCGCGGACGCCGACCCGGACCGGCTGCGGACGGCCCGCGCGCACGCCGACGTGATCATCGCCGGGGAGCGGGCCCTCGACTTCGGCGTCGCGTTCCGGGCGCTCGCCGCGCGCGGCCACCGGCGGCTGCTGTGCGAGGGCGGCCCCGCCGTCCTCGGCCAGATCGCCGCCGCCGGCCTCCTCGACGAGCTGTGCCTGACGCTCAGCCCGATGCTGCTCGGCGGCGACGCGCTGCGGATCCTCGACGGCCCGAGCGTGCCCGACCCGGCGTGCTGGCGGCTCGCGGACGCCCTCACCGACGAGGACTACCTCTTCCTCCGCTACACCCGCGCCACCCGGTAGCGGACGAACAGCACGCCCTCGTCCAGGTACAGCGCCACCGGCTCCAGCGGGATCTCGGCGGGCAGCGCGGCGAGCAGCGGCGTGCGCGGACCGTGCAGCGCGGGGGCGATGTTGAGGCACAGCTCGTCGACCAGCGACGCGCGGAGCAGCGCGGTGGCGAGGCCGGGCCCGCCCTCGCAGAGCAGGCGCGGCCCCAGCTCGGCGTGCAGGAGCCGGACGGCCTCCGGCAGGTCGACGTCGTCCTCTCCGGCGGCGATCACACGGATCCCGGACGGGACGTGCGCGCGCGCACGCTCGGTGGTGACGACCACGGTCGGGGTCTCGGCCTCGGTGAACAGCGGGAGCGTCCAGTCGAAGCCGAGCGAACGGCTCACGACCACGATGGGCGCGGGCGGGCCGCCCCGGCGCGCGCGCAGGTCGGAGCGGAGCCGCGCGGGGCCGAGCCGTCCCGTCCGGACGGTCCCGGCGCCGACGAGGATCGCGTCGGCGAGCGCCCGCAGGGTGCGGAACACCCGGAAGTCGGCCGCCCCGCCGAGCCCGTCCGTCCAGCCCTCGGCGTCGGTGACCGAGCCGTCCGCGCTCATCACCATGCCGACGCGCAGCCCGGGCGCGTCGCCGTACTCGGCGTAGGGGTCGGCGCCGTCGATCGCGGGTTCCGGCAGCAGGCGGCGCATGAGCCGCACGTTATCGGACCCCGGGCCCGCGTACTGTCGGTGGCCGGGCGCAAGATGGGGGCATGGAGCTGCCGATCAGTCCGCCGTTCTCGCCGATGCTGGCCAAGGCGGTCAAGACCATGCCCCAGGGCGACCTGCTGTACGAGCCGAAGTGGGACGGCTTCCGCTGCATCGTCTTCCGGGACGGCGACGAGGTGGAGCTGTCGAGCCGCGGCGAGAAGCCGCTCACCCGGTACTTCCCCGAGCTGGTGGAGGCGGTGAAGCGGGAGCTGCCGGAGCGCTGCGTGGTGGACGGCGAGATCGTCATGCCGCGCGGTTCCCGGCTCGACTTCGACACGCTGCAGCAGCGCATCCACCCGGCCGCGTCCCGGATCAAGCTGCTGTCCGAGCGGACCCCGGCGTCGTTCGTGGCGTTCGACCTGCTCGCGCTCGGTGACGAGTCCTACCTGGAGGAGCCGCTCGGCGAGCGCCGCCGGCGGCTCGTCGAGGCCCTGGCCGGGGCGGGCGCGCCGATCCACGTCACCCCCGCGTCCGACTCGTACGAGCTGGCGCTGCGCTGGTTCGACGAGTTCGAGGGCGCGGGCCTCGACGGCGTCATCGCCAAGCCGCGCGACCTGCCGTACGAGCCCGACAAGCGCGTCCAGTTCAAGATCAAGCACGAGCGCACCTGCGACTGCGTCGTCGCGGGCTTCCGCTGGCACAAGTCCGGGCCGATCGTCGGGTCGCTGCTGCTCGGCCTCTACAACGACAAGGGCCACCTGCAGCACGTGGGCGTGGCGGCGTCGTTCACGATGAAGCGGCGCGCGGAGCTCGTCGAGGAGCTCCAGCCGTACCGGATGGAAGACTACGACGGCCACCCGTGGGCGGAGTGGGCGCGGCAGACCGAGGCGACCGTCGACCGGATGCCGGGCGCGATCTCCCGCTGGACCGGCAAGAAGGACCTGTCGTGGGTCGCGCTGCGCCCCGAGCTGGTCGTGGAGGTGGCCTACGAGGCGATGGAGGGCGACCGGTTCCGGCACACCGCCCGCTTCCGCAACTGGCGCCCCGACCGGACGCCGGAGTCGTGCACGTACGAGCAGCTCGAGACGCCCGTCGCCTACGACCTGGACCAGATCCTCGGGGGCTCGGCGACCAGCCCCCGCGCCGACCGCTGAGGGCCGTCCACCGGGGCACCGGTGGACGAATTATGTAGACCGGTCTAGTATCCACCGCATGGCGGGCAGAGGGGACGCTACGCGGGCGCGGCTGATCGAGGCGGCGCGCGCGCTCGTCGAGGAGCGCGGGTACTTCGGCGCCGGGCTGAACGACGTCATCGCGGCCGCGAAGGCGCCGCGCGGCTCGCTGTACCACCACTTCCCCGGCGGCAAGGACCAGCTCGTCGCCGAGGCGCTCGCCGTCTCGGGACGGGAGGTCACCGAGCTGATCGCGGCGCTCGCCGAGAAGGCGCCCGGCACCGCCGGGCTGGTCGAGGCGGTGCTGGACGCGCTGGCGGACCGGATGGAGGCGGCCGGGTACGCCAAGGGCTGCCCGATCGCCGCGGTCGCCCTCGAGGCGGCGGCCGGCGACGGCGCGCTGCAGCGGGCGTGCGCGGACGTCTACCGCGGCTGGGAGCGCGCGCTCGCGGACCGCCTGGTCGCCGACGGCCGCTCCCCGGCCCGGGCCGGCGACCTCGCGGGGGCGCTGCTGGCGCTGATCGAGGGGGCGCTCGTCCTGGCGCGCGCGCAGCGCAGCCGGGCGCCCGTCGAACGGGCCCGGCGCGCCGTGCGGCCCCTGCTCGGCTCCTGACCCGCCGGCGGCGAAGGCGCCGCGCTTCGCATGCCCGCGAATTATGTAGATCGGTCTACTTGGAGGTGTCATGGCCACCGAACCCGACGCCCTCGTCGTCGGCGCCACCGGCCTCATCGGCCGCTGGCTGACGGCGGAGCTGCTCGGCCGCGGCCGGGCGGTCGCCGCGACCGTCCGCGGCGGACCGGCCCGCGCGGACGGCCTGCGCGCGTGGCTGCGCGAACGCGGCGCCGACGACCGGGCGCTCACGACCGTCGCGGCCGACGTCACCCGCCCCGGGCTCGCGCTGCCGCCCGCGGACGGCGACCGGCTCCGCGCCGTCCGGGACGTCTTCGGCACCGCGGCCGTCTACCGGTTCGGCCTCGGGCGGGACGAGGCGCGCCGCGCCAACGTCGACGGCGCGCTGCACGTCGCGCGGTGGGCCGCCGCGCTCCCGCGCCTGCGCCGCCTCGTCCACGTGTCCGGCTACCGCGCCGGCGCGGCGGACGCGCCCGTTCCCGCCGGGGAACTCGACGGCCTCTACCGGCGGTACGGCGCGTACGAGGCGTCGAAGCGCGAGGGGGACGCGGCGGTGCGCGCCTTCGCCGAGCAGGCGGGCGTGCCGCTGAC
Organism: Actinomadura sp. WAC 06369; assembly: GCF_003947565.1. NCBI lineage: Bacteria > Bacillati > Actinomycetota > Actinomycetes > Streptosporangiales > Thermomonosporaceae > Actinomadura > Actinomadura sp. WAC 06369. Next base: position 18,724 of record NZ_QHJN01000058.1, read on the forward strand.
CGTGGTCAACCCGTCCGGGGTGATCGGCCACTCGGTCACCGGCGAGGCGGGGCAGTACATCGGCCTCGCCGAACTCGTGGAGCGGCTCTGGACGGGACGGCTCCCGGCCCTCGCGGGCACGCGGCGCACGTTCGTCCCGGTCGTGGCCGTCGACCACCTCGCGCGCTTCATGGCGGCCGTGCCCGAGCACGACACGGGGCCGTACCGCGCCCACTGGGTCCTGGACGCCGCCACGCCGGAGCTGCCGGAGCTGATCGGCGACCTGGCGCGGCACCTCGGCGTGCGCGCACCGCGCGCGGTCGTCCCCGTCGGGCTGGTCCGGCGGCTGCCGCGCGCCCTGATCGGCGTCGATCCCGAGACGCTGCCGTTCCTGTCCGAGGACCGCTACGACACCGCGTCGGCCGACGCGCTCGCGGCGGCGGCCGGGCTCGCGCACCCGCCGGCGGCGGACGCCCTGCGCGCGTGGGCGGACCGGCTCGTCGCGGAGCGGTTCGGGCGCGCCGAGCCGCCGCTGCCGGGCGGGTTCCGCACGGTCGGCGGCGCCCGGACCTACGTCGCGGGCGACCGCCGCTCCCCCGCCCGCGTCCTGCTGCACGGCCTGCCGCTCGACGGCGAGAGCTGGCGGGGCGTCGCGGCGGAGCTGGACGGTCCGGCGCTGGTCGCCGACCTGCCGGGCCTCGGCCGCTCCGCCCCGGCGCCGGGCGCCCCGGACGCCTGGCTCGCGGACCTGCTGGCGCCGGTGCGGACCCGGCCGGTGGTCGTCGCGCACTCGGCCGCCGCCGGGCCCGCGCTCCGGTTCGCGCACGCCCGCCCGGAGCGGGTCGGAGCGCTCGTCCTGGTCTCGCCCTACTTCCTCCAGCGCCGCCCGGCCCCGCACCTGCGCGCCCCGGCGCTCGTCGGCCCGGCCCTGCGGACGGCCTCGCCCGCACGGCTCGGCCGGGTGCTGCTCGGCGGGGAGGCGCCGGACGGCCCGGCGCTGCGGGCGCTGGAGGACGCGGCCGCGCAGCTGCGCCGCCCGGGGGTCGCGCGCCGCACGGCGCGGTGGCTCGCCCGCGCGCAGCGGCCGTCCGAGCGGGCGGCGCTGCGGTCGCTGGCGGAGTCCTGCCCGGTGCCGCTGCGGCTCGTGGCCGGGGAGGCCGACCCGCTCGTCGCGGCGGTGCCGGGCGTCCCGGTGACGGTCGTCCGCGGGGCCGGGCACCACCCGCAGCTCAGCCGTCCCGCCGAGGTGGCCGCCGCGATCGCGGAGGCCGCCGCGGAGGCCGTCCCGGCAGGGTGAGGGCGACCGGCCGGACCCCCGGGCGCGGTGCGCGGCGCCCGGGGGTCCGGCGGGAGACCGCGGGTCAGCGCACGGTCTCGTTCCGGATGGTCTCCTGGATCAGGTCCCGGTCGGACTTGACCGACATCTTGGGCGCGTCGAAGGGCCGCAGGTAGGTCTGCCGGACGCCCGGCACTTCGTCCTCGATCACGAAGGTGGCCTTCGTGGACGCCCGGGCCCCGTGGTCGCGGACGGTCGGGAGGGTCTTGAAGTCGGCCCGCATCTCATGCTTGTCGATCTTGGTGAGCACGTAGCCGCGCTGGTTGTTGTAGAAGCGCAGGTGCGGGTTGATCTGCAGGAACGGGTGGTCGGCGGGGTCGGAGTCCGTGCCGTCGCCGCCGCTGGTGATGGACGTCGCGACGAGCTCGGAGCCGACGGCCGGCGCGTCCGGGTCGTCGTAGTCGAGCTTGAGGTCGCTCGCCCAGTGGGCGTGCACGTCGCCGGTGAGGACGACGGGGTTGCGCACCTTCCGGTCGAGCCAGCCCCGTGTGATGCGCTCGCGGGACGCGACGTAGCCGTCCCAGCCGTCCATCGAGGTGATCTTCGCGGGGCCTGCGTTGTTGTCGCGCTGCGCGAAGAAGACCTGCTGGCCGATGACGTCCCAGCGGGCGCGGGACGCGGCGAAGCCGTCCAGCAGCCACTTCTCCTGCTCGGCGCCGGTGATGGACCGCTTGGGGTCGGTGGCGGCCGGGCAGTCCTTGTAGCCGTCGCCGCAGCCCTGGTCGTCGCGGAACTGGCGGGTGTCGAGCATGTGGAAGTTGGCGAGCTTGCCCCAGCGGACGCGCCGGTAGATCTGGATGTCCGGGCCGTTCGGGACGGAGCGGCGGCGCAGCGGCATGTTCTCGTAGTACGCCTTGAAGGCGGCGATGCGGCGGCGGCGGAAGGCGGCCGGGTCGGGCGTGTCGGAGCCCGCCTCGGGCACGTCGTCGGCCCAGTTGTTCTCGACCTCGTGGTCGTCGAACACGACGAGCCAGGGCGCGGCGGCGTGCGCGGCCTGGAGGTCGGGGTCGGCCTTGTACTGGGCGTGCCGCTGCCGGTAGTTCGCCAGGGTGACGGTCTCGGGCCCCCGGTGGTCGCGGACGTTCCCGCCCGGGACCGTGTAGTCGTCGGGCTTGTACTCGTACTGGTAGTCGCCGAGGTGCAGGATCAGGTCGGGGTGCTCCTCCGCGAGCCGCCGGTACGCGGTGAAGTAGCCGTGCTCGTACTGGCTGCAGGAGACGAACGCCATGGCGAGCGCGGGGCCGAACGAGTCGGCGCGGGGCGCCGTGACCGTCCGCCCGACCGGGGAGACGTGGCCGCCGGCGCGGAACCGGTACCAGTAGTCGCGGCCGTGCCGCAGGCCGTCCAGTTCGACGTGGACGGAGTGGGCGTCCTCGGGGCGCGCGACGGCCGTGCCGCGCCGCTCGACCTTGCGGAACCGCTCGTCCCGCGCGACCTCCCACCGGACGTCCACGTTCCGGTTCGGCATGCCGCCGCGGCCGTCCTCGGCGAGGGGGTCGAGGGCGAGCCGGGTCCACAGGACGAACCCGTCGGGCGCGGGGTCGCCGGACGCGACGCCGAGGGTGAACGGGTCGCCGGACGCGCGCCGGGGGCGCGGCGCGGCGTGGGCGGTGCCCGGGAGGGCGGAGACGGCGGCGGCCGTCCCGACGGCGAGTCCGGTGGTGACGAGGAAGGAACGCCGGTCGAGCTGGGGCGCGTCGGCCATGGGGAGCGACCTTTCGGAGAAGTCCGGCAGCGATCGCCGGTCAGCCTCGCGAAGGTCGGTGACGGAAGGGCACCGGGAAGGTGACGCACCGCGCAACGAAGGTGATCTTTTCGGAAGATCATCCGCAAAGGACGCGCAGGGATGCTAGGGTAGCGGGTTACGTGCGGACACAGATAACCCACCCCTACACATAGGAGTGTACCTAACACATGGAGACCCGTCAATCCAGCGTTGTCAAATCCGCCGGCACCACCGACGGGGACGCGGCGCGGCGCGCGGCCGTCCGGGCGGAGCAGGAGCACGTCGACCGCCTCTACGGGCGGCTCGACGCCGAGCGCGCCAAGGCCGAGGCCGCGCTGCGCGAGGGACCGGCGGCGGGCGGCGGGAGCGCGTTCCAGGCGCGGCTGGAGAGCGCCGTCGCCACCGACGAGGCCGCCCGCAGGCTCGCGCGGCTGGCGGGCGTGGAGGACGGGCTGTGCTTCGGCCGGATCGACCACCGCGCCGACGGCGACGAGCCGGGCGACACGTTCTACATCGGCCGGATCGGGCTGCGCGACGAGGACCACGAGCCCCTGCTCATCGACTGGCGCGCCGCCGCCGCGCGCCCGTTCTACACCGCGACGTCCGGGGCGCCCGGCACCCTCGCGCGCCGCCGCCACCTGCACCTGCGGCGCCGCGAGGTCGCCCGGCTGGACGACGAGGTGTTCGACCTCGACGGGCTGGCGGAGTCGGAGCGCCGCACGCTCGTCGGGGAGGCCGCGCTGCTCGCGACGCTGCGCCGCGGCCGGACCGGGCGGATGAGCGACGTCGTCGCCACCATCCAGCAGGAGCAGGACGAGGTGATCCGGGCGGGCCTGCACGGTGTGCTCGTCGTGCAGGGCGGTCCCGGCACCGGCAAGACCGTCGCGGCGCTGCACCGCGCCGCGTTCCTGCTCTACACGCACCGCGACGTGCTCGAACGCCGCGGCGTCCTGGTCGTCGGCCCGAACGCGACGTTCCTGCGGTACATCGAGCAGGTCCTCCCGGGGCTCGGCGAGACCGACGTCGTCCTCGCCACGGTCGGCGAGCTGTTCCCGGGGACGCGCGCGACCGCGGCCGACCGGCCGGACGTCGCGGTGGTGAAGGGCGATCCGCGGATGGCCGACCTCGTCGCGGAGGCCGTCCGGGACCGGCAGCGCGCCCCGGAGGACGGGCTCCGGGTGGAAACCGACGGCATGGTGCTGAAGGCGTCCGCCGAAGACTGCGCGCGCGCCCGCGACCGTGCGCGCGCGCTGCGCGTGCCCCACAACGTGCAGCGGCGCCGGTTCGTCCACGACCTGCTGGAAGCGCTCGCGCTGAACCGGGCCGAGCAGTACGAGCGGATGGTCGACGAGCCGCTGGAGCAGATGATCCGCGAGGGCGGGCTGCCCGGGTGGCTGCGGGAGCTGATGGAGGAGGCGGAGGACGAGCCGCTGATGGACGAGGCCGACCTGCGGCTGGCGAAGGAGGCGCTGTGGCACGACCCGGCCGTCCGGTCGGCGATCAACGCGCTGTGGCCCGAGCTGACGCCGCAGCGCCTCCTGTCCGGCCTGTTCGCCGACCCGGACGCCCTGGCCCGCATCGGCGGTCGCGCGGGCCTGCGGCCGGACGAGGCCGCACTGCTGCACCGCCCGCCCGCGGCCGAGTGGACGGTCTCGGACGTCCCGCTGCTGGACGAGGCCGCCGAATGGCTCGGCGTCGACGACACGGCCGACCGGGCCCGCGCCCGCGCCGCCGCCGCGGCCCGCGCGGAGGAGGAGCGGTACGCCCGCGAGGTCCTGGAGACCCGGGACGAGTCGGGCCTGCTGAACGCCGCCGACGTGATCGACGCGGCCGGGCTCGCCGGGCGGCACCACCAGGACGGCCCGCCGCTCACCACCGCTCAGCGCGCGACCGCCGACCGGGAGTGGGCGTACGGGCACGTCATCGTGGACGAGGCGCAGGAGCTGTCGGCGATGGCGTGGCGGACGATCATGCGGCGGGTCCCGACCCGCTCCCTCACCGTCGTCGGCGACATCGCGCAGACGGGCAGCGCCGCCGGGGCCGCGTCGTGGGGGCAGATGCTCGACCCCTACGTGCCGGGCCGGTGGCGGGAGCAGCGCCTCATGGTCAACTACCGGACCCCGGCGGCGATCATGCGGGTCGCCGCGGAGGTGCTCGCCGCGGTCGACCCGGGGCAGACGCCGCCCGAGTCCGTGCGCGACGACGAGGCGCCGCCCCGCGCGGTCGACCTCCCGGTGAGCGGGCTGCCCGCCCTGGTCGAGGAGGAGCTGGACGCCATCGGCGAGGGCCGCCTCGCGGTGATCGTCTCCGCGGCGCGGCACGCCGCCGTCCGGGCCGTCCTGCCCGGCGCGGCCGCCGGCGCGACCCCGGCCGCCCTCGACTCCCCCGCCGTGGTGCTGACCACCGAGGAGGCGAAGGGCCTGGAGTTCGACGCGGTCGTCCTGGTCGACCCCGCGGGGATCCTGGACGGTTCCCCGAAGGGCGGTCAGGACCTGTACGTCGCCCTCACCCGCGCGACCCGCCGCCTCACGGTCGTCCACGCGGGCGACCTGCCGCCCGTCCTGGCGTCCCTCGGGTGAGCGGGGTCAGCGGCGGCGCAGGCCCGCCAGGGTCTGCTCCATCTCCGCGGCGATGACCTCGGCCGCCGCCGCCGGGTCGCGGTCGCGCACGGCCGCGACCAGCGCGGCGTGCGCGTCCCGTCCGTGGTCGAGGTCGTGGCGGGCCACGTCCACCAGGGCCGTCAGGTCCAGCAGCCCCTCGCGCAGGACCGGGACGAACTCGGCGAACAGGTCGACGAGCACCGGATTGTGCGCGGCCCGGACGATCGCGGCGTGCAGCGCGATGTCGGCGTCGATGAACGCCTCGACGGCCGGGCCCGCGGCGCCCGGGGCGGGCCGGGCGGCGTCGCGCTCGGCGAGGGCCCGCTCGATGGCGTCGAGGTCGGCGTCGGTGCGGCGCGCCGCGGCCAGCTCGGCGGCGCGGCCCTCGATCATCTCGCGGATCTCGTAGACGTCGGCGACGGACGCGCGGCGCAGCCGGGTCCGCCAGTCCTCGTCGGGCTCGGCGGCGAGGACGAACACGCCCGCGCCCTGCCGCGCCTGCACCAGTCCCGCGCCGGCGAGGGCGCGCAGCGCCTCCCGCACGGTCGACCGGCCCACGCCCAGTTCCCTGGCGAGCGTCGTCTCGCCGGGGAGCCGGGTGCCGACCGGCCAGGTCCCGTCCGCGATCTGCTCGCGCAGCCGCTGCGCGGCCTGCTCGACGAGCGGGCTGGGACGGAGCGGGCCGAGCGGCATGCGGATCCTTCCGGGACGCGGGACCGGACCACGGTAGCGCGACCCGAACTTGTCTGAGGACCTGACATGTCGCTAGAGTGCCCGGCATGGCGTGGCAGCCCCTTCTTCTCGGCCGCCGCGGCGGGGCCTGATCCGACCGGCACCCCGCCGCGGGGTCCGGTGCTGCCGGTCGTCCGACCGGCGACATCAGGAGACATCCCGTGACCCACGCCTTCCCGACACTCCGGACGCCCAGCGGCCCCGTCCCCGCCGGCGCGCCGTTCTGGAACCCGCAGCGCGGCGGCACCATGCCCTCGCACCGCTACCGCTCCGTCCACGACCGCGAGCCCTCGCCCGTCCCGGACGTCGAGCGCACCTGGCCGTCCCGCCGCCTGACCGAACCGCCGCTCTGGGTGCCGGTCGACCTGCGCGACGGCAACCAGGCCCTCGCCGAACCCATGGACCCCGACCGCAAGGCCCGCATGTTCGCCCTGTTCGTCGCCATGGGCTTCAAGGAGATCGAGGTCGGCTACCCGTCCGCGAGCGCCACCGACTTCGCGTTCGTCCGCCGGCTCGCCGAGACCGGCGTCCCGGACGACGTCACCCCCGTCGTGTTCACGCCCGCCCGCCGCGACCTCATCGAGCGGACCTTCGCCTCCATCGAGGGCCTGCCCCGCGCGGTCGTCCACCTGTACACCGCGACCGGCCCCGCCTGGCGCGAGGTCGTCCTCCGCGAGGACCGGGACGGCGTGCGCCGGATGATCCTGGACGGCGCGGCGGACGTGGCGCGCCTCGCCGGCCCCGGCGTCCGGTTCGAGTTCTCCCCCGAGACGTTCAACTTCACCGAGCCCGACTTCGCGCTGGAGGTGTGCGACGCCGTCACGGACCTGTGGGACGCCTCCCCCGACCGTCCGGTCGTCCTGAACCTGCCCGCGACCGTCGAGATCGCGACCCCGAACGTGTACGCCGACCAGATCGAGTACATGCACCGGAACGTGGCCCGCCGCGACGCCGTCATCCTCTCCGTGCACCCGCACAACGACCGCGGGACCGGCGTCGCGTGCGCCGAACTGGCGATGCTGGCGGGCGCCCAGCGCGTCGAGGGCTGCCTGTTCGGCAACGGCGAGCGCACCGGCAACGTCGACCTCGTCACCCTCGCGCTGAACCTGCACGCCCAGGGCATCGACCCGCGCCTCGACCTGTCCGACATCGACGAGATCCGCCGGACGGTCGAGCACTGCAACCGCCTGCCCGTCCACGAGCGCCACCCCTACGGCGGCGACCTCGTCCACACCGCGTTCTCGGGCACGCACCAGGACGCCATCGCGAAGGGCATGGAACACCACGCGAAGCGCGCCGCCGACCTGGGCGTCCCGCCCGAGCAGGCCCCCTGGGACGTCCCGTACCTGCCGATCGACCCCGCCGACGTGGGCCGCGGGTACGAGGCCGTCATCCGGGTGAACAGCCAGTCGGGCAAGGGCGGCATCGCCTACCTGCTGCGCACCGGGTACGGCCTGGAGCTGCCGCGCCGCCTGCAGATCGAGTTCTCCCGGGTGGTGCAGCGGGCCGCCGACGGCAGCGGCGAGGAGGTGACCGCCGAGCAGCTGTGGGACCTGTTCCGCGCCGAGTACCTCGACCGCGCCGGCCCCGTCTCCGTCACCGGCTGGCGCACCGCCCACACCGGCCCCGCCCGGCACGACTTCGCCGGCACCGTCGCGGTGGACGGCCGCGCCGGCGAGCACACCGGCACCGGCAACGGCCCGATCGACGCGCTCACCGGCGCGCTGGCCGCCGCCGGGGTGGCGGTGGACGTCCTCCGGTTCGCCGAGCACTCGACCGACGCGACCGCGCCCGGCGGCGGCTCCCCCGCCGTCGCCTACGCCGAGTGCCGCGTCGACGGCGTCGTCGCCTGGGGCGCCGGACGCGACACCTCGGTCCTCGCCGCGTCCGTCCAGGCCGTCCTGTCGGCGGTGAACCGCGCCAAGACGGCATAGCGGGAACGCCCGGCACGACGAACGGGCCGGCGTGCGGAGCGCGCCGGCCCGGGTGTCCGAGGCCGTCCCTCACATGGCCGCGACGGGCACCTTCTCCAGCCAGGCCGCGTCCCAGGTGTCGTGGTCGATCTTGCCGGTCTCCGGCAGGCCCTTGAACTTCTGCAGCTCCTTGCAGATGCTCTCGGTCTGCGACCCGAAGTCGCCGTCGACCTCGAGCTCCGGCCAGCCGCGGTTGTTCACCTGGCGCTGCCACTTCCGGACGTTCTGGTTGTTGAAGTCGCCCTTCTGCAGCGTGCGGTCGGGCGCCTGCGGCGGCCTGGTGCTCGCCGCCTCCCAGGTGGCCTTCCAGGTCTTCGGGCCCACGATGCCGTCGATCTCCAGGCGGTGCTCCATCTGGAAGTTGGCGCAGAGCCGCTTGCTCTCCTCGCCGTAGATGCCGTCCACGTCGATGTGCCAGCCGCGGTCCCGCATCTGCTTCTGCCACGTCGTGACGGCGGGGGTGCGGGTGGACGGCGGGTGCTTCAGCGGCGGCGGCTTGTATTCCGGTGTCGTCATTTCTCCTCCTCGATACGTCATAGGTTTCGGCGAAGAGGGCCCGGGATGGTCCAACGGGCGCCCCGTCCGCTCACGGCGGGCCGCTCCCCGGCGCGGCCTCCCCATATCCGGCCACGCTTCTTCCTTGATATGACGGAACACCCGCAATGTCGAGTTCAATTTCCCCCTTTTACTGCCAATCTAGCGAACAGTGACGCGAATACTTGAAGGAGCCACAATTAGATCGAAAGGTGTTGAGCCTTAAAGAATCTCCGCCCGGTCCCGCCTGTCCGGCACGCATCCGTTCCGCCGACGGCAAAGGGCCCGCCAGGTCCCGCGCCGCGCGGCGAACCGGCCTCCGCACCGGCCTAGGCTGCGTCCTCGCAGGTCATCGAGGTCGCCGGAGAGGCTCGCGGGTGAAGAAGTACGCCGAATGGTGGCGCGAGCGGGGCTCGTGGGTGCTCTGCGAGGAGATCCGCGCGCAGCTCATCGAACTGGACGCGCTCCTGGACGCCGACGAGCGCGGCGAGCGGCGCCCGTCCGGAAGCGACGCCGAACTGCTGGCGGGGGCGCGGCGGGAACTCGACGCGGCCCGGCGGATCGTCGACTTCGACCACCACCGCCGGGCGGTGTCCGCCTCGCACGTGACGACGGCCCGGCTCCACCTCGACACCGCGCGCTCCCTCTGGCTGCGGACCCTCCCGTCCACGGCGCTCGAAGCGCACATCCCGGGGATGCTGGCGGTCGTCGGCGCCCACCTGTCCGACACCGACGAGCGCCGGACGGCGATGGAGCGGGTCGCGCTGGAACTGCGCGCCGCGCGGGAGGCGGGCAAGACCCGCGACCTCGAGTCGTCGGAACGGGCGGCGATCATCGGTGCCGTGGACGCCGCCCGCCAGGCCGCGCTGCGGGAGCGGGTGCGCGCCGGAAGCTTCGTGGTGATCGTGCGGTGGGTGGCCGTGTTCCTCTTCGTGCTGGCGGCCGCCGTCGCGGTGCTGTCGGCGATCTTCCGGACGACCGTGCCGCTGTGCTTCGAGCCGGCCGACACGCAGGCGAGCGGGCGGCAGATGTACAGCGTCGTCTGCCCGGTCCGCGAATCCGCGCGGGGGCTTCCCGGGGAGCGGCTCGGCGCCGAGACCCGGCGGGTCGTGACGCGCGAGGACTACATCGTCGTCGAGTTCGCCGGGCTCGTGGCCGCCGGGATCGCCGCCGCGTCGGCGCTGCGCAAGATCCGCGGCACGTCCACGGCGTTCGGCATACCGGTGGCGCTGGCCGTGCTGAAGCTCCCGACGGGCGCCCTCACCGCGGTGCTCGGCCTGCTCCTCATGCGCGGCGGCTTCATCCCCGGGCTCACCGCGCTGGACTCGTCGGCGCAGATCATCGCCTGGGCGATCATCTTCGGCTACTCGCAGGAGCTGTTCACCAGGTTCGTCGACCGCCGCGGTCAGGACGTGCTGGAGGGAGTGCAGGGCGCGGGGAGCCCCGCGCCCCTGCCCAAGGCGGGCGGCGACGGAGTCGCGGGCGGCGCCGACGGGCGGTGAGACCGCTGGGCACGACGCGGCGCTCAGCCGCGGGCGAGCGCCTCGCCGATGGGACGCGCGACGTCCGCGTGCGCGAGGTACCGCTCGATCAGGTGGGGGGCGTCGCCGTTCTCCACCCTGATGTCGGTGAGGGGTTCGCCGTAGGCGGGGCGGAGGGGATGGCCGAGCGCCACGACGTCCCGGACGTCGTACGCGCTGAACCAGGGCACCGCGGGGCCCGGGTGCCGGGCGCCGGGCGGGCGCATGTTCCGCTGCACCGCCTCCAGTCCCAGCGGTGAGCCCGCGGTGATCCACGCGACGGTGCGGTCCCGCACGTCCGCCCCGGCGAGCAGGTCGCGGGCGACCACCGTGCCGAGGCTGTGGGAGACCAGGACCACCGGCCCCGCGGCGGGCAGGGCGCGGCGGACGGCCGCCAGGACCTCGTCGCGGGCATGGGTGAGGTAGACCGCGACGTCGCGCAGGTGCACGGTGATGATCCACTGGTCCGTCCGGGTGCGCAGGGCGATCTCCGAGAGCAGCCGGCGGGCGGCGTCCCAGGACAGCAGCCGGTCCGGGGACCATTCGAGCGCCTCTCGCCGCGGGGCGTCCGGGGAGAGCGCCGCGGCCATGTCGGCGACGAGCCGGCGCTCGAGTTCGCCCACGTCGGCGGGCAGGTCCGGATCCAGCGTTCCCGGCGCGGCCCCGGCATGCGGACCGTCCGCGGGGAGGTCCTCCAGCCGGAGGCGGGCCCCGGCCAGCTCCGCCGTGGCGTCGTGGAGGGCGGTGCCGTAGTAGGGCAGTGACACGCGTTCCGGCGCGAGCGCGGGCAGCCCGGCCCTGCCGAGCCCGGTGTTGAGAGCGGCCAGCCAGCCGCGCGCGAGGATTTCGGGGTCGCGGGCTTCCTGGCGGCGTCCGTGCACGAATACGGCGGTGGCCGTCACGGCGCTTCCCCGCCCGCTCCGGAACGCGGCGCGGCGGGCCCGCTCGCTGATCCGCTCATGCCGTGACCTCCCGGTACGTCCCCTCTGCTTACAACCTTTCCCGCTGTCAGGCAAAAACGGAAACCAGCCTATAGCCAAATCATGCGATGGGTTGACACATTGCAATTGATGCCTGCATTTCGAACTATTTGATAATCGGAGGGCGATCATGAGGCTGCTGGAGCGAGAGGAGGAGCGGCGGCAGCAGGAGGCGGCCGCGCGGCGGGTGGCGGAGCGCGCCGAGCGGCGGCGGGGCAACGAGCGGGTGCTGGCCGCGCCGGGCGGGATCGCCGAGGCCGACACGCCGGAGCGGATCGCCGAGCGGATCGACCGGCTCAACCGGTTCCACGGTGCCGGGAAACTGGTGGAGCCGGCCGCCGCGGCGCCCGCGGCGCGGCTCGAGAAGATCATCAACACGGTGGACTACGTGGGCGTGCGGTACCTGGACGCGGGCGTGGTCGCCGCGCGCACCGTCGGACGGGTCGACATCCGGGACGACCGCGGCCGGCCGACCGGGTACGGGACCGGATCGATGGTCTCCGCCAGCCTGCTGCTGACCAATCACCACGTGCTCCCCGACATCGAGACGGCCCGCGCCAGCGTCATCGAGTTCGACTTCCAGGACGGCGTCGACGGACGGCCGCTCGCGCCCCGGACCTTCCCCCTCGACCCGGACCGCTTCTTCGTCGCCGACGCCGGACTCGACTTCGCCCTCGTCGCGGTGACGTCCCCGCCCGGCGGGCTGGAGGCGTACGGCCACAACCGGCTCGTCGAAGCGGAGGGCAAGGCGATCATCGGCGAGTTCGTCACGATCATCCAGCACCCGCGGGGCGACAAGAAGCAGGTCGCGCTGCGGGAGAACAAGATCGTGGACATTCCCGAGCGGCACCTGCACTACGCGGCCGACACCGAGCCCGGGTCGTCCGGCTCACCGGTGTTCAACGACCAGTGGGAGGTCGTCGCGCTGCACCACGCGAGCGTGCCCGTGCCCGGGCAGGAGGAACTCGGCGGGTTCGTCAACGAGGGGGTGCGCATCAGCCGCGTCTGCCGGGCGGTCCGGGAGGCGCCGCTGCCCCCCGGGCAGCGCGCGCTCGCCGACGAGATCTTCGCTCCCGCACGGGTCGAGCAGGCGGGCGCCGCCGCGCCGGCGTCGGCCGGTTCCCTCGCCGCGGCGTCCGCCCCGCTCGCCGCCCCCGCGCCGTCCGGCGGGCTGAACCTCGTCGTCCCCGGGCCGATCGACATCACGGTCCGGCTCGCGGACGGGGACGGGCGGGCCGCGGGCGAACGGGCGGCGGCCTCCGAAGCCGGCTACAGCGACCGCGAAGGGTACGATCCCGCGTTCCTGGCCCGCCCGCTGCCGCCGCCCCTGCCGCCGCCCGAACTGGCGGCCGCCGCCTCGGCGGAACTGCGCTACCACCACTTCAGCGTCGTCATGCACCGGCGGCGCAAACTGGCGCTGTTCACCGCCTGCAACATCGACGGCGGGCGCTCGCGGCGACCGCGCCGCGGCCGGGACCGCTGGTCCTTCGATCCCCGGCTGCCCGCCGCCGAGCAGACCGGTGAGGAGGTGTACGCCGATCCCGAACTCGACCGCGGCCACCTGGTCCGCCGGCTCGACCCGGCCTGGGGGACGGAGGCGCAGGCCGAAGCCGCCTGCGCCGACACCTTCCACTACACCAACGCCTCTCCCCAGCACCACGGTTTCAACGCCGGCGAGACGCTCTGGCGCGGCCTCGAGGACCACATCCTCGGCAACGCCGACAACCGCGACCTGACCGTAAGCGTGTTCACCGGCCCGGTCCTGGCTCCCGACGACCCGGTCCATCGCGGGACCGCGCTGCCCCGCGGGTTCTGGAAGATCGTCGCGATGACACGGAAGAGCGGCGAACTGTCCGTGACCGGCTACCTGCTCAGCCAGGCGGCCCTCATCGCCGGCCTCCCCGGCGAGGAGGAGTTCTCCTACGGCGCGTACCGGACGTACCAGGTCCCGGTGCGCGCCATCGGGATCCTCACGGGCCTGGACCTGGACGCGCACGTCCGGGCCGACCCGCTGGAGGGGCGCGAAGCGTTCCCCGTGCCCCGCGAGGTCGCCCGTCCCGAAGACCTCGTCCTCTGACCGGTCCGTCCTCGCTTCCCTGAGGACGGCGTTCGGGCCGTGCGGCGGCTCCGCGGGGTCGCGGAGCCGCCGCACGGCGTCGCCCGCGGGCGCCGTCAGCGGCGGTGGGTGCGGGTGCGGCGGCGCAGGGGGCGGCGCCAGGAGAGGCCGGTGCCGGGGATACGGAGGGTCAGGTAGCGGTGGCCGTGCGCGGAGCGGGTGTAGCGGGCGCCGCGGGCGCCGACGCTGTGGCCGACTCCGCGCCTCGACAGGTTGAGCCGGAAGGGTCCGAGCCGGATCGATTTTCGGTAATGCCATCCCATGGCGGCGGGTTTCCCCTTCCGCGCGGCCTTGCACCTCGGGTTCCGCATCGGACGGCCGGACGCAAGGGCAGGACATGACCAAAATTGCGGAGAGTTGGCAGATCACCGCTCTTTACCTCATGCCGCGCGTTCGGGAACGTGTGCTCCGGTAGAGATCATTCCCACTCCCGGAGGTGCGGGTTGGCCAGCAGACCCTTGAGGCGGCGGACGGCCGCGATCGCCGTGCTGACCGGCGCGGCGCTCGCCGCGGGCGGCGGGACGGCGCTCGCCCGGACGGCGCCCGAGATCGCGGTGGAGGACGGCGTGACGCAGCCGGTCTTCTCCTACGAGGACGCCATCCGCGAGCACGTGTACGTGCAGACGCAGGTCGACAGCGACCGCGACGGCGAACTCGACCGCGTCAACGTCGACATCGTCCGGCCGCGGGAGACCGAGCAGGGCCTCAAGGTTCCCGTGATCATGGACGAGAGCCCGTACTACGACAACTCGGGACGCGGCAACGAGGGCGAGCGCAAGTCCTACGCCGAGAACGGCGACCCGCTGAAGTTCCCGCTGTTCTACGACAACTACTTCGTCCCCCGCGGGTACGCGTTCCTGGCCGTGGACATGGTCGGGACGACCCGGTCCGACGGCTGCCCGGTGAGCGGCGGGCCGTCGGACGTGCTGGGCGGCAAGGCGGTCGTCGACTGGCTGAACGGGCGCGCGAAGGCGTTCCGCGCGGACGGCACCCCGGTCGCGGCCGACTGGACGACCGGCAGCACCGCGATGATCGGCAAGTCGTACGACGGGACGCTCGCGAACGGGGTCGCGGCAACGGGCGTCGAGGGGCTGGAGACGATCGTCCCGATCGCGGCGATCAGCGGCTGGTACAACTACAGCCGGATGAACGGCGTGAAGTACTGGACGGACGAGCAGCCGTGGCTCGCGGGCTACGTCGACACCGACCCGCCGGAGAAGTGCGCCGCCGTGAACGCGGACCTCGACGCGGGCGAGGACGACGCGACGGGCAACTACAACGCCTACTGGAAGACGACGGACTACCGGCACGGGACGGTCGGGCGGGCGAGCAAGGTGCGCGCCAGCGTGTTCGCGATCCACGGCGTGAACGACCTGAACGTCAAGGACGACCACTTCTCGCTGTGGTGGGAGGAACTCGCGCAGCACGGCGTCGAGCGGAAGGTGTGGCTGACGCAGCGCGGGCACGTCGACCCGTTCGACTTCCGCCGCGACCACTGGGTGCGGACGCTGCACCGCTGGTTCGACCACGAGCTGCACGGCATCGACAACGGGATCACCGACGAGCCGCGCGCCGACATCGAGGTCGGGCCGGACGAGTGGATCACGCAGGACGACTGGCCGTCGCGGGACGGCGAGACGGTGATCCTGCGGCCCCGAGCCGACGGGACGCTCGCGGAGCAGCGGACCCCGAAGGGCGACACCGCGACGTTCGCCGACGCGGCGGGCCCCGAGGGGAACGGGTACTCCGAGGGCGCGATGGTCGAGGACCCGACGGCCGACCGGCCGTACCGGGCCGCGTTCGTGTCGGGCCCGCTGCCGAACACCGGGCGCCTGTCGGGCACCCCGGACGTCCGGCTGCGCGTCAAGCTGGACCGGCCGACCGCGAACGTCACGGCGCTGCTCGTCGACTACGGGACGGCCGAGCGCGTCGACCACCTCGGCCGCGGCGAGGGCATCGAGACGCTGGACACCGAGAGCTGCCACGGGGCGAGCACCGCGTTCGACGACGCGTGCTACAAGGAGACGCGGGTGACCACGGCGACGTCGCCGGTCAACGTGATCGCGCGCGGCTGGCTGGACGTGCAGAACCACGACTCGCTGAGCGCCCCCGAGCCGCTGACGCCCGGCGAGTTCGAGAGCATCCGCTGGGAGACGCTGAGCCAGGAGTACGTCCTGAAGAAGGGGCACCGGCTCGGGCTGGTGCTGGCCGGAACGGACGCCGACTACACCACCGAGACGCCCACGGGCGCGGCGGTGACCGTGGACCTGGCGTCCAGCTCGATCCGGTTCCCGGTGGTGGAGCTGGACGAGGACGCCCCGGTGAACCTCGGCGTCCCGCGGCCGACCTCGGTGTGGCGCGGGCCGGCCGAGGTCAGCCTGCCGGTGCCGGAGCGCCGGTTCTTCTGACCTGCCGCCGCACCGCGTGACGCGTCCACCGCGTGACGCGAGGCCGTCGCCCCCTTCCGGGGGCGGCGGCCTCACTTGTTGTCGGTGTCCTTGCTGGGCTGGACGCGCTTGGGCTCGCCGGGCATCTTCGGATAGTTCGGCGGGTACGGCATGTCGCCGAGGCCGTGGTCGTTCTCGTCGCGGTCGGCCAGTTCGAGCAGGGGCTCCAGCGAGAACGCGGCGTCGTCGATGGCGGCGTGCAGGTCGCCGACCTTCGCGAACCGTTCGGGCATCGTCGCGATGGTGAGGTCGCGCGGGTCGACGTCGCCCAGCTCGTCCCAGGTGACGGGGGCCGAGACGGGCGCGTGCGGGGCCGGGCGGACGCTGTAGGCCGAGGCGATCGTGCGGTCGCGGGCGTTCTGGTTGAAGTCGATGAAGATCTGCTCGCCGCGCTCCTCCTTCCACCAGCGGGTGGTCACCTGGGTCGGGGCGCGCCGCTCGACCTCGCGGCCGAACGCGAGCGCGGCCCGCCGCACCTCGGTGAACGTCCAGCGCGGCTCGATCCGGATGTAGATGTGCACGCCGGACTTCCCGGACGTCTTGACGTAGCCGGTGTAGCCGAGCTCGCCGAGCACGTCGCGGGCGGGGCCGAGCGCGACCCGCACGGCGTCGGCGAAGTCGGTGCCCGGCTGCGGGTCGAGGTCGATGCGCAGCTCGTCCGGGTGGTCGACGTCGCCCTTGCGGACGGGCCAGGGGTGGAACGTCAGCGTGCCGAGGTTGGCGGCCCAGGCGATCACGGCGACCTCGGACGGGCACACCTCGTCGGCGTACCGGCCGCTGGGGAACTTGATCCGCGCGGTGGGCACCCAGTCGGGCGCGCCCTTGGGGATGCGCTTCTGGTAGAACGCGTCGGACTTGCCCGCGCCCATGCCCGCCTGGCCGCGGGCGTAGTCCTCCCGGGTGGCCATCTTGGCCCCCTCGAAGACACCGGCGGGCCAGCGTTCCAGCGTGGTCGGCCGGTCGCGGGTGGCGCGCAGGATCCCCTCCCCCACGGCCAGGTAGTACTCCACCAGCTGCCGCTTGGTGTAACCGTGCCGCGGGAAGTACGGCTTGTCGGGATTGGACACCTTGACGAGCCGATCCCCGACCGGGATCTCGATGAAGGGCGAGGCCATAGGTGCACGTTAACCCAGGGGTGCGACATTCCCCCGGAGGCGCCGGGTACGTTCGAGGGCATGGAGAAGATCCGCAAGAGCGAGGACGAGTGGCGGGCCGAGCTGTCGGCCGAGGAGTACCACGTGCTCCGGGAGGCGGGCACCGAGAAGCCGTTCACCGGTGAGTACACCGACACGAAGACCGTCGGCGTCTACCGGTGCCGCGCCTGCGGCACCGAGCTGTTCCGGTCGGAGACCAAGTTCGAGAGCCACTGCGGCTGGCCGTCGTTCTTCGCGCCGGCCGACTCGGACGCGGTCGTCCTGCGCGAGGACCGGTCCCTGGGCATGGTCCGCACCGAGGTGCTGTGCGCGACGTGCGACTCGCACCTCGGGCACGTGTTCCACGGGGAGGGCTACGGCACCCCGACCGACGACCGCTACTGCATCAACTCGATCTCGCTGACCCTCGAGCCCGCCGAGTAACCCCGGTCGGCGCGGCCGGGCGAATTCCGGCAAACCCCCCGAGCGTGCCGCGCGTCCAAGAGGCGACGGCACGCCCTGAGGGGGTCCCCATGCACGGTCCCTACGAGATCGCGTTCCTGTCCGGCCGCCAGAAGCGCGTCGTGCAGACGGCGCTGCTGGCGCTGTACGAGCGGGGCGTCGTCCGGGTGTCCCGGCTGACGCACCGCGTCGACACCGCCGTCCGCGAGGACGACGACGCCCCCGCGCTCCACCCGGTGGAGGCCGCGCTCCTGAAGAAGGTGCCGCGCACCGGAACGCCGCTGGCCGACCTGCTCGTGTTCGCCGGGACGGCCGACGCGGTGTGGGACGTCTGCGACGCCCTGATCGACGGCGGGCTGCTGGGCGCGGGGTTCCCGCGCCGGCTCCGGCCGACGCGCGAGGGCCGCGCCGTCCTGGAGGCCGCGCGGCGGGGCGTCCTGCCCGGTTTCCCGCCCGGCGGGAGGTCCGCGGACGTCGGGCGGCTCGCCGCGCTCGGGCCGTCCGCCGTCGAGGACGCCAAGATGCGCGCGGTGCTCTGCGAGCCGCCCCCGAAGCGGGTGCGCCTCTCGCGCGGCGGGTTCCGCTCGCGCGGGTGGGGCGGTCTCGACCCCGCGTCGGTCGACCTGCGGTACGGCCACGGCGGCGACCCCGGCGGCGACGACTCCGGCGGCGGGGGCGGCGCCCCCTGACGGCCGGTCCTGACGGCCGGTCCTGACGGCCGGTCCCGGCGGGCGGCCGCCGGGCGCCGGCGGCCCTACGGGAGGGACGCGATGAGCTCGCCCAGCGGCTTGCGGCGGCCCGTGTAGAACGGGATCTCCTCGCGCGTGTGCAGGCGGGCCTTCGCGCCGCGCAGGTGCCGCATGAGGTCGACGATCCGGTGCAGTTCGTCGGCCTCGAAGGCGAGCATCCACTCGAAGTCGCCGAGCGCGAACGCCGAGACGGTGTTCGCCCGGACGTCCGGGTAGTCGCGGGCCATCTTGCCGTGCTCGGCGAGCATGGCGCGGCGCTCCTCGTCCGGCAGCAGGTACCACTCCAGGGACCGGACGAACGGGTACACGCACACGTACGCGCGGGGCTCCTCGTCGGCGAGGAACGCGGGGATGTGGCTCTTGTTGAACTCGGCCGGGCGGTGCAGCGCCATCTGCGACCAGACGGGCTCGCTCGCGCGGCCCATGGCGGTGCGGCGGAACCGGCCGTAGACCTCCTGGAGGTCGTCGGAGCTCGGCGCGTGCCACCAGAACATGTAGTCGGCGTCGGCGCGGAGCCCGGCGACGTCGTAGAGGCCGCGGGTGGTGACGTCCTTGCGGGCCGCCTGGTCCAGGAGGTCCTGCACCTCGGCGGCGTCCTTCTCGGCGATCTCGCCCGGGCGCGCCACCCGGAAGACCGACCACATGGTGTAGCGGATCTGCTTGTTCAGGTCGCGGGCCTTCGGCTTCGCCGCGGACTCGGTCATCTCGCTGCTCCTTCTCGACTGCGCAGGTGGTCCAGCACCCGGTCGGCCGCCGCGCGCGCCGTGGCGAGGCACGCGGGGACGCCGAGGCCGTCGTAGGCCGCGCCCGCGACGGCCAGCCCGGGCTGCGCGGCGACCGCCGCGCGGACCCGGGCGACGCGGTCGGCGTGGCCGACGTTGTACTGCGGGAGCCCGCCGCCCCAGCGGGTCACCCGGGTGGCGGCGGGCACGTCGGCGGCGCCGCAGGTCGCGGCCAGCTCCGCCGTCGCCGCCGCGATCAGCTCCTCGTCGGTCCGCTGCAGGGTGTGCTCCTCGCCGAACCGGCCGAGGGAGCACCGCACGGCGACGAGGCCGGGCTCGCGGTCGCGCAGGTGGGGCCATTTCACGGAGCTGAACGTCACGGCCTTCACCCCGTTGGTGTTCTCCACGGCCGGGACGAGGTAGCCGCTGCCCGCCGGGAGCGACGGGAACGCCGCGACGGGGTAGACGAGGGTGACGATCGCCATGCTCGCGTACTCGATGCCGGCGAGCGCGCTCGCGGCGGCGGGCACGTCGGGCTCCAGCAGCCGCGCGGCGGGCGCGGCCGGGACCGCGACCACCACCGCGTCGGCGTCCAGGGCCTCGGGCGCCCGCGCGGGCCCGACCGTGAGGCGCCAGCCGTCCGGGCGGCGCCGCAGCTCGCGGACCATCGCGCCGGTGCGGACGGTGCCGCCCGCGGCGGCCAGGTCGTCGGCGACCAGCCCGGGCAGCGCGCCGAGGCCGCCGGGGAGGCTGGCGAAGACGGGGCCGGGGTCCTTCGGGGCGGCGTCGCGGACGCTCTGCACCGCGTCGATCAGCGACCGGTGGGACCGCGCGGCGGCGGCGACGGCCGGCATCGTCGCCTCGAACGACAGCAGCTCGGTGCGGCCCGCGTAGACGCCGCCGAGCAGCGGCTCGACGAGCCGGTCGACGACCTCGGAGCCGACGCGGGCGCCGATGTAGTCGGCGACGGACACGTCGGCGCCGAGCGGCGTCTCGGGCAGGACGCGGTCGAGGGGCACCCGGGCGAGCCCGGCCGGGGACAGCACCTGCGCCGCGGCGAGCGCCTTGAGGTCGGAGGGGACGCCCATCACCTGGCCGGACGGGATGGGGCGGAGCGCGCCGCGGCTGCGGATGCCCGACGAGGTGGTGCCGGGGTGCACCAGATCGTCGGTGCGGCCGAGTTCGCGGAGGAGGCCGAGGCCCTCGGGACGGCGCGCGAGCATCGACTCGGCGCCCTCGTCGACCGGGAGCCCGGCGATCTCGCCGACGCGCAGCTTTCCGCCGATCCGGGGGGAGCCCTCCAGCACGGTCGTCCGGACGCCCGCACGGGCGAGGAGGCGTGCTGCGGCGAGGCCCGCGATGCCGCCTCCGATGACGACGGCATGGGACGTGGTCATGTCTCCACCTTTCCAGACGCCCCGCCGGATCGTGCACCGGGGCGCCCGCTGCGGGGCCGGGCCGTGCCCGTTTTGTGCCCCGGATGACAAGCGGACGACACTCCGCCAGTGAATACTGGCATCCATGGACTTTCGGACGTTCCTCCGCCGCACGGGCGCGGGCGTCGGCGCGCTGTGCACCGGCCTCGCGCTGGCCGCGCCGCCGGCCGCCGCCGCGCCCGCCGCGCCCGCCGCCCCCGCCGCGGCGGCCGGTGCCGCCGAGACCGTCGGGCTCTCCTCCGTCGGACTCCCGTTCTTCTGGCCCAACAACTACCTGTACGGCCTCGCCGCCGCTTCCCCAGACAGCGTCTGGATCAGCGGCGTCCAGGGCGAGCTCGTCGTGCCCGGCCCCATCCCCGGCACGGGCCGGACCGTCCCGGGGAACCCGGTGGTGCGCCGCTGGACGGGCGACCGCTGGGTGGAGTACGACCTCGGCGGCCTGTCCCGCCGCGGCACCATCACCGGCGTGCACACCGCCGGGCCGGAAAACGTCTGGATCAACGGCACCCGCTACCTGGACGGGTCGGCCTGGGAGGGCTACCCCAGCGAGCCGTACGTCGCCCGCTTCACCGGGACCGCCTTCACGGAGGTCGACCTCCCCGAGGGCGCGACCTCCGCCGGGCTCCGGGTGCGGGGCTCGGACGTCTGGCTGCTGAGCGACGGCGGCGTCTACCGCCGGACGGGCGACGCGTGGACGCACGTGGCGCCGCCGGCCTTCGAGCCGAACGCGCTGGGCTCCATCGACATCCGCGCGGACGGCGACATGTGGGCGCTGGGCCGCGACCGGCGCGGCGACGGGACGGTCGCGCGCCGCTTCGACGGCCGCGCGTGGCACGACGTCCCGATCGAGCAGCCCCCGGGATCGGCGTGGTTGACGAGCGTGCTCGGGGTGTCGCCCACCGAGGCGTGGGCCGTCGGCACCAACCGCCGCACGTCCCCCGCCACGCCCGTCGTCATGCGCTGGGACGGCGCCTCCTGGACGAACGTGGAGCCGCCCGCGGGCCTCAACGAGCTGGACGAGCTCGTCGCCGGGCCGGACGGCACCGTCTGGGCCCAGGGCCACTCCCTGCACGAGCCCGCCGAGCCCGGGCTGCTGCGCCTCGCCGGCGGGACGTGGGAGCGGGTGCGGACGACCCCGGCGCCGAACCGGGACAACTTCAACGGGCGGGCGCTGGCCTTCGTCCCGGGCACCGGCGACCTGTGGCTGCTGGGGACCGTCGACATCGGCGGGCCGATGGTGCTGACCGGCCGGGTCGCGGGCCGCTGACCGGCCGGCCCGCCCGGGTCGCGGCCGGCCCGGCGGGGGCGCCGGCCGTGACCCGGGCGTGCCCGGTTCGTGCCCGGATCGCGACGCGCCCCGCGGAACGGTGATCTGCGCCACCCCGTCGAAGCCGCATGCGGATCGCGAGAAGCGTCAGGCAAGCGACATTCGTGGTGGTCACTCTGCTCCTGGCCGGGCTGCTCGCCGGCTGCTCGGGCGGGAGCGACACGGCGGGCTCCGCGCCCGCCGAGGCCCGCGACGAGGGGACCCGGCAGGGCGGCGGCGCCGCCCCGCAGAAGGAACGGCACACCTCCGGCGGCGAGGAGGACGGCGGGACCGGCGGGGAGCGGGGCGCCCGCGGGTCGGACGCGAAGCTGCCGTCCGCGGCCCGCGCCGTCGTCTACACGTCCGAGCTCAGGATGCGCGCGGACGACGTGGAGAAGGCCGCGGGCAGGACCAAGCAGCTCGCCGCGGCGGCGGGCGGGTACGTGGGGCGCGAGTCGGCGAGCAGCAGCCCGCCGCGCGCGGAGATCACCCTGCGGGTCCCCGCGGACCGCTACGCGGACCTGCTGGCGCGGCTGGGTTCGGAGCTGGGCGAGAAGCTGTCGCTGACGCAGGAGGCGGAGGACGTCACGGCGGAGGTCGCCGACGTGGAGAGCCGCGTCCGGTCGGCGGAGGCCACGCTCGCGTCGTTCCGCAAGCTGCTGGAGCGCGCCGACTCCCTCGACGAGATCATGAAGCTGGAGGACGAGATCTCCGACCGGGAGTCGGACCTGGAGTCGCTGCAGGCCCGGCACAAGGCCCTCCAGGAGAGCACCAGCTACGCGACCCTCACCGTCACCCTGGTCGGCAAGGCCGAGCCGAAGGCCGAGCCCGAGAAGGAGGAGGCGGGCGGCTTCCTCGGCGGCCTGCGGGACGGCTGGGACGCGTTCAGCACGTTCGCCGGCGGGCTCGCGACCATGCTCGGCTGGCTGCTGCCGTTCCTCGTCACGCTCGCGGTCTTGGCCGTCCCGGTCTACCTGCTCCGCCACCGCCTGCGCGCGCGGTTCCGCGCGTGGTTCCGCGCGCTGGCGAACCCGAGCGGGCCTCTCGCGCCCGCCCCGCACGTCCCGGGCGCCCCGCACGTCCCGGGCGGCGCGCCGGGTGCCCCGGGTCCGGGTGCCCCGCCGTCGCAGCCGTCCGGCCCGCCGCCCTCGGGCGACACCGGCGGCACCGGCGGGAGGCCCTGACCGGTGCGGACGTCAGGAAAGGCGTTCCGCGCTCGCCTCGTGGACCAGGTCCGCGAGGCGGGCCAGGACGTCGGGATTCGTCGACGGCAGCACGCCGTGCCCGAGGTTGAAGATGTGCCCCTCCGCCGTGCGGCCGCGGGCGAGGACGTCGCGCGCGCGCTCCTCGACCGTCTCCCACGGGGCGAACAGGATCGCCGGGTCGAGGTTGCCCTGGAGGGCCTTGCCGGGCTCGACGCGGCCGACGGCCTCGTCCAGCGGCACCCGCCAGTCGACGCCGACGACGTCCGCGCCCGCCTCGCCCATCGGGCCGAGCAGCTCGCCGGTGCCGACGCCGAAGTGGATGCGCGGGACGCCCAGCGGCTCCATCGCCGCGAAGATGCGGCGGGTGTGCGGCAGCACCGACGCGCGGTAGTCCTGCTCGGCGACCGCCCCCACCCAGGAGTCGAACAGCTGGACGGCGCTCGCGCCCGCGGCGACCTGAATCTTCAGGAACTCGATCGTGAGGTCGGCGAGCCGCTCCATGAGGGCGGACCACAGCTCGGGCTCGCCGTACATCATGGCCTTGGTGCGCTCGTGGTTCTTGGACGGGCCGCCCTCGATCAGGTACGAGGCGAGCGTGAACGGGCCGCCCGCGAAGCCGATCAGCGGCGTGCCGCCCAGCTCGCCGACGAGGCCCGCGACGGCCTCGCTCACGTACGGGACGTCGTCCGGTTCGAGCGGGCGGAGCGCGCCCAGGTCCGCCGCGTCCCGGATCGGGTCGGCGATCACCGGGCCGACGCCCGGCTTGATGTCGAGGTCCACGCCGATCGCCCGGAGCGGCACCATGATGTCGCTGAAGAAGATCGCGGCGTCCACGGCGTACCGGCGCACCGGCTGCATCGTGATCTCGACGATCATGTCGGGCCGGGTGCAGGACTCCAGCATCGGCACGCCTTCGCGCACCCGCAGGTACTCCGGCAGCGACCGTCCCGCCTGCCGCATGAACCACACCGGCGTGTGCTCGACGGGCAGGCGGCGGCAGGCGCGCAGGAACGGGCTCTCGTTGGCAACCACGTCTGAGATGGTCCCACGAAACCCGTACGGCCACGCACCGGCCCCGCACTCCGGCGGAGCGCGTAGAGTCCGGCGCGGCGACGCGCGTACGTCCGGCGGGCGCATGAAGTTCCGGACACGCCGAGCGAAGTCCCGCATTCTGTCGGCGGCTCGTGCCAACGTGATCCGTGTCATAGGTGAGGGAGGTTCCCCCTTGTACTGCTCCACCTGCGGTGATGAACGTATGTTCGAGCAGCCGCCGTGTCCCGACGGGCACGGCCCCGACTGTCCGGAGCGCGCGTGCGTCGACTGCGGTACGGCCGTCCTGGTCGGTCCCGACCCGGCCCCCGATCCCGCGCGCGCGCTCCGGACAGTCGGGGC